>CAYTHV010000022.1:0-31113 GCA_964437685.1 uncultured Pirellulales bacterium | reverse complement strand
CGGCTAAGTCATTAAGGTTCCTTTAAAGTATCCCGGTATTTATGCTACAGTCTCCATAATCTTACCTTTTTAATTTTGTTTCGGATTCAAAGAGTTGGTTTACTTTTTCCGCCATAATCTGATGCCCCTTTGCAGTCAAGTGAATAGAATCCGAAGTGGTATCAGATGACTGGAAAACTTCCGACAAAATCCGTTTTGGAATCAGGGTGATTTTCATTTCCTCGGCCAGTGTTCTTTGGATTTTACCATATCGAGTCGACCACGGCAGCAGAGGAAGTTCAAACCATGCGATTCGATCCGTAACCGTTTTTAGTTCATTAAACATTTGGCGCATGGATTTTTCAAAAGCAGCAGGGTCGGTTAAATTCAATATGTCATTGCCGCCAATTTCAATCAAAACCATGCAAGATGATTCTTTAACCTGTATGGTTTGTTTCTTTAAGGCAGATTCCGCAGTTGCACCCGCAACGGCAAGATTGATTACCGGAATATTCTGTTTATCAGAAAGAATCTTTGGCCAGGTATTCTCATCGGGACCGCCGAGGCCGGAACTAACCGAATCACCAATAATGTAAATTTTATTCATTTCGTTTAAAGAAAAAACGGGGCTAAACCAATACCGGCTTTCGTTTAACGCCAGCAGCAGTAATGGTACAACCGTCAAGATTCGTATCTTTAATAATGTTGCCGCAGAAATATTCTTAAGAATGTATGGAGCAATATAGCATATTCCAAATATTGACATCCACAACCATCCCCAGCAATCCCAAATCGGCGTTGAAGAAAGCCATAGCAATACCCCGCCTGTTATAGCGGCAAGAATTGAAATCAAAGTTCCCACCTTATTTCTAAACCCTAACGTCCATAGTTGGCTCGCCGCCAGTATGAAAACCGCCAGAAAAAAAGCTTTGCCGGAAGCACAAAACCAAACCACATCATTGAATGTTAAAACTCCCAGATGTCTCATAATTGAATCCATTTCAATTATAAATTACTGATTGTTCTGTTTTTTCATTGGGTCTTCGAGAAAAACAACGGGGCTGGAACCTTTGGCAAGAATAATCATTTTATTTTCCGGCCGAGAATATAAGCAAATTCGACTTCCAAACTGAAATACCATTTCATCGCACGGCAATATAGTCAGCCAGAAAACCTGCCAATCCAAGAAAGGAATATTTAATCTTAAATTAATTTTCTGGCCTGTTGAGCTGTTTATTATTCGAATTACATAAACAGAACCAAAAACATCCCACGACCTTTCCTCTGTATTTCGCAAGTCTTCTGGACTATCGCTCCACCTGAATCGATCATTATTTCTTATCTCGTATTCAACTTCATTTAAGACAGAGCTTATCACTGTATAATTTTTGTTTGAGACAGCAACAATATCGGCAGTCTTTGTTTCTTTGTTATATTCAAAAGTCAATTCCTCAATTACAGAATTACCGGAAGTAATTATTGGCGCATTATTTGTTCCATCCAGATTCATACGGTGAACATTTTTACCCGTTGAATCAATATAATACATCACAGCATTTGTATTTTTGATAAATTCGGTCGTATTTACCCAGTCCACACTTTTCAAAATACTCATCGAGCAAAGCGGGTAATACCAAAAAGCAACAAGAAGACTATAGGAAACCGTTTGAATAACCAGGGAACCCCAAATACTAATTTCCCAGCGAGACAATTTCGATTTGCATGCCAGATAAACAAATGGGAACTCCAATAAGAGAGTTAGCAAGTATGCCGCAATTATAATCGTAATAATATATCTGCCGACTTGTGAAGGCTCAATATCAGTCGATATTATTTTTTGCAAAAAAGGTCCGCCAATCCATGAACTGGCATAATTGGCAAGAACCATCCATCCTATCGTTTTCCACTTTGGAAGCTTGAAAAGAAATCCCAAGCATAGCCCTTCAAGAATCCCGATTGCAAGGTTAAGAGCTATAAAATGTATTCCCATTCCCACTTCCGCAGGGTTAATTACTACATTTGCACAAAGATTGGTAATCAGCATAAACACTCCCTTTCCATTAATATCATTAATCAGCTTGAAGCATTTTAGTAAATTGTTGCAATGTTCTCCAGTATTCCTCCCCTGCCACCCAAAGCAGGTCATTGTGTCCCGCGTCTTCGACCCAGTAGTTCATCTTGGGTTCGTTGGCGGCTTCATATAGCTTTGGCCCGTGCCAGAAGCCGACGACTTCATCTTCTTTGCCCTGAATAATCAACACCGGACATCTGACATTTTTGATGCGGCTTAGGTTATTATAAGGATCGAATGGTAAAATCGTATAATGCGTAACCACACGAAAAGTGGAGACAAACGGGCTTTCAAGAATCAGTCCTGCGGCAGGTTTTTGGGTAGCCAGCCAGACCGACGGCCCGGAGCCGACCGAGCGGCCAAGAATGATAATCCGCTCCGGCGGAATCGTTAGCGTTCCAGTCAGATAATTATACGCCGCCGTAATATCCTGATAGGTATTCTTTTCGCCGGGTTTACCATCGCTAAGACCATAGCCGCGATAGTCATACGCAAAGACGCCAAAACCAGCTTGATTGGCCAATTCGAAAAAATCCTCATTGTGTCCGATATCTTCGGCGTTGCCGTGACTAAAGAGCAGCACAAAACTGTTGGGATCCGCCGGGCGATACATTGCGGCAATCCGGTCTTTTGCCGTAACGGGAATCCGCACAACCCCATCATCGGGCGTGTAACTGGCCTGCGGCGGATGAAAAATCATCTTGTCGGCGCAGGAGCAAACAAAAACAACAATGACTGTCGGCCAGACGAGTATCCTGATCAGAATTGCCTTCATCCACTTTTTCGCCCCAGATTTCATTTGCCGCTCCTTAATTTATTATAGTTTATATGTGAACCTTTTAACCAAATTTTTTTATTCCGCAGCAACTTTCCGAACATTATCCAATAGGTCAACGAGGTTTCTAAGGTCCTGTTTCTTGAATTGCCCGACCAGCCTGTCGACTTCTTTGGTATATAACGGCTCAATTTTTTCCAGCAATCTTTGTCCTTTGGGAGTCAACTGGATGATATTGAATCGCCTGTCGTCGGTTGCGGTACGATTCACCAGGCCGTCCCGTTCGAGACGATCCACCAGGCCGGTCACATTGGCCTTGCCCACGACCATAAGTTCGCTAAGTCGAGCCTGGCTAAGACCTTCCGAACCGCCCTGATGCTTGAGCATCATCAGTAAATTGAGCTGGACATCGGTCAATCCAAAAGGCTGCAGGAAATCGGAAGCCTGTTTTTTAATCATTGCGGCGGTGTAATAGATGGCCAGAATCGCCTCATGTTCAAGGCTTGCCAGCGGTTTGACCAATTTGAGTTCTTCTTTGAGAGCCATTGCCGACCTCGTTTTAATTCCTATTGGTTTATATATAAACTATACATCTATAAACCTATTGTGTCAACTTTTTTTCGAAAAATTTTGAAAAATAGAAAATATTTTCTTTGCCAATAAAAAAAGGGCAGGTTTGAAACCTGCCCCTAAGATTGACAAATATAAAATGGGCAACCACTGGGGACTGCCAATATGTTTTTATTCTTTGACGCGGGTGACGTATTCGCCGGTACGGGTGTCGATGCGGATCATTTCGCCGACTTTAACAAAGGGCGGAACCTGCACGATAAGGCCGGTTTCGAGCGTGGCGGGCTTGTACTGGTTGGTCGCGGTAGCGCCCTTGATTTCCGGGGCGGTATCCTTGACCTTCAAATCCACGGTATTCGGCAGCGAAATCAGCACGGGCTTATTCTGATACATACTGACCTGAAGCTGAGTATTGGGCTTAAGATACTTGGGGCCATCGCCAAAGGCGTCATCATCGAGGGAAATCTGGTCATAAGTGTCCAAATCCATCAGGATATGCTCGGTCCCGCTGGAATACAGGTACTCGAAATTGCGTTTATCGAGGAACGCATCCTCGAGCACTTCTTCGGCACGAACGCGAATATCGCGGATCAGGCCGTCGCTGAGGCTTTTAAGCTTGGTCTGATAGACGGCGCCGCCCTTGCCGAGCTTAACATGTTGAAAATCTACAATTGCATAAAGGATATTATCGACCTTGATGGTCTGTCCTTTTTTCATTTCCGATGCCTTCATCGAACACCCCTAATTTCAGGCTTATTATTCATTTTTTACTCTTTATCCAGTCGGCAGGAAACGTTCCTGCCCTAAATACTAAGGGCAGGAAGTATCTCATAAATATGCCCAAAAGTCAAGTATGGACATTGGGATTCCAAATGCCGCGGCAAAATCAACGCAAACCATTTACAGAAAAAGAGTTAAAGCCGAATCCATGGCATTAAAAGACTGAAAAAGCCTTCTATTTCGCGTTGTCTCTATAAAAAAGTCTTGCAATTTCACAAACCCCTGTTACAATGTTTTGCTTGCAAAATTGAAAATTGAATCGGAGATAATAGAAATGAAAAAAGATATTCATCCGGGTTATCAGGCCGTCAAGGTTCGCTGCGGTTGCGGCAATACCTTTGAGACTCGCAGTACGGCTAAAGAAATCCATGCGGAAATTTGCTCGATGTGCCATCCGTTCTATACGGGCAAGCAGAAATTCGTCGATACCGCCGGCCGTATCGAACGGTTCCAGAAGAAATTTGGCCAGAATTACTTCGTCAAAAAAGCCGACGACAAAAAGTAGCGATTCATCCCGTACAAGCATTGCGCTGTCGAACGTAACTTACAGGTTATGGAAGGCAGCGCAATTTTTTTGTATCCTTAATGGATACCATTCTGCCCCGCAGAAATTTTGAAACAGAATACATCCCCACACGAGGACACAGATGGATCAGGTAACACAGGCTCTGCTGGCCAAACTCGAACAACTCGATCAGCGTTATATTGAAATCGATCGGTTGATTTCTCAGTCGGATATCGTATCGAATCCGCAAAAGCTAATTCCCCTGACCAAAGAACAGGGCAAGCTGCGTCCGATGGTAGAACGCTATCGCAAGCTCAAAGAGCTGATGCGCCAAACCGAGGATTCCCGGGCGATGGCCGACGACAGAACCGCCGATCCGGAATTGCGGGATATGGCACGCGATGAAGTCCGGGGGTTGATCGAACAATCCGAGGCCATGCTGGAATCGATCAAAAATACCCTGGTGATGGCCGACGATGATGCGATTGATTCGGTTATTTTGGAAATTCGTGCTGGCACCGGCGGCGAAGAAGCGTCGCTGTTTGCCCGTGATCTGCATAATATGTACACCCGCTACGCCGACCGGATGGGCTGGAAAGTTGAGACGATGGACTTTTCCACCACCGACAAAGGCGGCTTCCGTGAAATCGTACTCACTGTCAGCGGTCCGGGCGTCTGGTCGCATCTGGGCTACGAAAGCGGCGGACACCGCGTCCAGCGCGTTCCCGAAACCGAATCGCAGGGACGGGTACACACCTCGGCGGCAACCGTCGCGGTATTGCCCGAACCGGAAGAAGTCGATATGGACATCAAGCCGGAAGACGTCATCGAAAACGTCAGTTGCGCAGGCGGTCCCGGCGGACAAAACGTTAACAAAGTCGCTTCAGCCATCCGGCTGGAACACATTCCAACCGGCATCGTTGTCAGCATGCGGGATGAACGCAGTCAGCACAAAAACCGCGCCAAGGCATGGCGTATTCTGCGCGGGCGCATTTTCGATTATTATCAGAAGAAAGCCGTCGCCGACCGCTCCGAAAAACGCAAAACCATGATCGGCTCCGGCGACCGCTCCGAGCGCATTCGCACATACAACTTCCCGCAGAATCGCCTGACGGATCATCGCATTAATTTGTCGCTCTACAGTCTTGAAAAGATTATGATGGGCGAAATCGATGACCTGATCAAAGCTCTCAAGGACTATGACAAACAGCAGCGGCTGGAAAATATGACGCTGTAAAACCTCAAAACCAGGTACGTGAGCCAAAAGATAAAATGATTATCCTCGTTACCGGAATGGTGGGCGTTGACAAGAAACGGTACTTGTCGGATGTGTGTGAATTGGCGCAGCGGCGCGGCAAGAATATCCTGCTGTTCAATGTCGGCGATCAGATGTACGCCGAGGCGCCGGATATCGCGCCGGGACGGATTCTCGATATTTCACTCCAGCGGCTGCACTCACTTCGGCGCAGCGTTTTTAAGGACATTATCGCCAAAGCCGGACAGTACGAACATATCATAGTCAATACCCACGCGACCTTTCGCTGGCGGCATGGGCTGCTTCCGGCGTTTGACTTTTACCAGATTCGCCAGCTTAATCCCGATTTGTTCATCTGCATCATTGACGGCATTGAACCGCTCCATGTGCGTCTGACATCCGAACATCCGATTCGCCATTCGCTCAAAGACCTGATGGTCTGGCGCGAAGAAGAGGCGCTGGCAACGGAAATGATGCAGCAGGGGACGAATGAAAACGCACCCTACTACACCGTCGCCCGCGGCGCCGGCAAAGGCACCATTGAGACGTTTTATAAACTGGCATTCGAGCCGAGCCGCAGGAAAGTTTATCTGAGTTTTCCGATGACCCATGTGGCAGGGCTGCCCAATGTGCTTTCGCAAATCAATCAATTCCGCACGCTGATGAAAGAGTGGTTTATCTGCTTTGACCCCGGCGATCTGGAAGAGGCGTATCTGCCGTATTGGGCCGATCAGGCCGCACATGATGGACGCAAGAGCATTGAGATGGAAGTCCTTGGTCAAAAACTCAGCCTGCAGGTTTCGGAAATTCGTCAAATCGAGCAGGATATTAACAGCCAGATTTATGCCCGCGATTTCGCCCTCATTGATCAGGCGGAGATGATACTCAGCTTTATTCCGGAATTGCCGGATGGAATGCCCGCCATTTCCAGCGGCGTCGAACGCGAACTTCAGCACGCCCACGAAGCGGCCAAAGAGGTCTATGTCATCTGGACACCGAAAAGACCGCCGTCGGTCTTTATTACCCAGACCGCCAACAAAGTCTTCCGTAACGCGGATGAAGCGATTTATCACTTCGAAGGAAAATACCCAAAAAAATCCGGCCTGCTGTTTGAATAAAGTATCCTCTTTCATGCAGGTTGCTCAGGCTACCGTCTATGCACCGCCGTCAGAAGAATCAAGATATGCTTTACAATTCAACCAATTGATCATTTTATATGCCACCTTTTCTCCAAAAGATAACTTACAAAAACATTGTGGGTCTTCTGCAAACATATCGCCTGCGATTGCCCACCCAATCGCACGACACCCCCCACATTTCCATCTTAATGAACATTCACCACAGCGACCCTTCAACAGGTCACGATTTCGCAATTGAGAAATCAATGGAGAATCCCAAATATTAATTAATTCTTCTGATAACGCATTGCCCAATTTCACAGGCATCCGCCGACACGGATAAACATCACCATTCGATTCAATGCACACTCCACCATAACCAATCGAACAACCATCAACATAGGGTTCAATATTTAAACATCGAATATAGGGTTTCCAAAGCGGGTCGCGTAAAGGAACTTCCACATCACAACAAGAATTTTTTAGCCGCCAAATTTCATTAAATACCCTTTTTATATCTTCTTTGGTTAGAAGCTGCTCCTTAATCTTCGAACCTCTACCACAGGGAACAAGACGATGAAAACTCACTCTGTGAGCATTTTCTTTTGCTGCTTCAAATACAGAACCAACCTCCGACATATTTTCCCGGGTCATCGTCATTGCAAAAGTAACCTGAATATTATGCTCTCGTAAATAACGAGCCCCCTCTATGGCACGCTGATAGCTACCCGGACCTCTCATAGCATCATGTGCAGCAAGAGCGCCGTCAATACTGATCTGTACAATATTGCAGCCGCATTCTTTAATATTCTTTGCAGTATTTGAATCAATCAAAGTACCATTTGTTAAAATACGAACCTGAAATCCAGCCTCTGTAACAAGATTCAAAACTGGAAATATATGTTCGGAAAGCAATGGCTCACCGCCCGCAATTTGAACTCGAGCTTTCTTTTGAAACATCGAAGAACGTAACCGCTGAAAATTAGAAAAAACTAATTTTAATTGATTAAAAGAAAGATCAGACTTTATTGAATCGCGATAACAATGTGTGCAGCGAAGATTACACTTGTCTGTTATATGCCATTGCAAAAAAAATGCTTCATCAGGATTAAACATAAACGCTACACTTATCCCCCACAGCCACCACAGCCGCCGCATCCCCCGCAACTTGAACAGCTCGAACAACTTGAGCAACTTGAAGAAGACCCTGAGTTGTTGTCCTTAATTGAGTAATTTATTTGCCATTTGCCCGTATTGGGATCGCGCTTAATCGAGCACCCTCGGCTTAATATAAATATAATAAAAACCAGAAAAATAATAATAGTTTTAATCACCCCATCAGAAGAAAATTTGCGACGGGTATACGAGGAAATGACTCTGCGTACTGTTTTTTGGGTACGATCCACAAAACCTGGCGAAAAACTTACGCCTAAATACCCAGAATGAACTGCAAAATCTCTGGCTTCTATTATTGTCCTGCCATCCTCAAGAGTTTTAGTAACAAATTGATGAGGCGTCATAGAGACATTTTCGGGGCGAAAGCCCTGCGGAAGAATAAAGCGGTAGACCGCTTCAGAGACTTTGACACGAAAATTCTTTATCCAGGGAGCATAGAAAAAATTGGAACTTAAATCCCCTTCAAGCGGGTCTAAAATTCTGAATTTAACAATGACGGTCTTCTTGTCATTTCTAACAGGATCGAACCACCAGCGAATTCGTGTTTCCCTTAAGATATCTTTTTTCCATCTAAGTAAATTCCCTTGATCATCAGTCACCGAGATATCAGAAACAGGAATTTCACCGACGAATTTAAATCCCTGCGATTTTGGAGCATCAAAAACATGATATGTGATTTGCAGAGTCACTCGAACATCATACTGTCCGCGGGAACTCTTCTCGAGTTCAAATGTGACAATATAAGGTGAGATGGTACAAGGCGGTTCGGGTATATCTACAAACGACAAGCTCAAAACTCCCTTCTAGCTAAAAAGTATCTCCTTCTACTCCGTATTGTAGTTTTGGATTACTTTATTTCTTCCACCACGATATCATCATACATCGCACAGGCGTCGGCGCGGGTCCAGAGGCCAACCATTCCCGGCAAAGTCAATGTATCTTCCTGCTGGGTGATAATCAGCCGATAGTCAAAATAAATCTTGATTTGGTTGCGGAAATGCTCAACCTCAATCGTATGCCAGGTGGATAGATCCGCGTGAAGCGTCGCGATTTGCACGTCAGACCGCTTACCATTGACAACCGTGTACAGTCCCAGCGTGCTTTTGAGCGGCTCCCAGTTTGTGACATAGTAGTTATCGCTGTTGAGCGCACGCCAGAGGATGCCGCCGCCGTGATCTTCGTAGCCGCTGATGGTCTTGATCTTGGCCGAGTACCTCACATTGCCCAATCGCGTATTGGAAGCCAGCAGCAGATTGTACGTATCCCCGGTATTGGATGATTGCATCAGGGCGATTGCTTTTCCCCAGCTATCGCCGGCAATCAGCCAGGTTCCGGGGGTATGATTGGTCGCCGTTTCCGCCGGCAGCCATTCGACCGGCCGCGTCCCGGCTTCATACCCCTCAAAATTCCATGTCCATTTTAAGGGCGGTCTATCAACAACAGGAACTACAGGCTGACATCCCGCCAGAACAATGCATAACCCCAATAGTCGCAATCCCTTATTCATAGCTAACCTCTCGTATATTTGTAAATTTGGTTTAGATCGATTTTAGAACAGGCGTTATTTTACCATTTGCGCAAAAGAAAACATCAGGAAACTTGGATTTCCTGATGTTTTCCGGAGGGGAGAAAACTCTTGTACTAACATATTCGTCAATTGCGGGGAAAAAATTTAATAAATTTCTAATATTTTCCACAACTTATTATTTTAAAACAAGTTAAACCATTAAAATCGCTGTTATTTCTTGCCGTAAACCTGCTCGGGGTCATACACTTTTTCGGCAACCAATTCCATTTTATCGAGCGAGCCTTTTTTGACCGCACGGTAAAAACAAGACTGGTAGCCGACATGGCACTGGCCTTCATCGACAACAACCTTAAGAATCAGACAATCCTGGTCGCAATCCACCAGAACTTTTTGAACTTTCTGAACGTGGCCGCTCTGTTCGCCTTTGCGCCAGAGTTTCTGTCGCGATCGGCTGAAATAGACCGCATTGCCGGTACTCAGCGTCAGGTCGAGTGCTTCCTTGTTCATATACGCCACCATCAGGACTTCATTGGTTTTGGCATCCTGCGCGATAGCGGTAATTAAACCATTCGCATCAAATTTTGGCGTAAAATCCAGCCCCTCTTCAATTTGTTTATTCGCTGCCACGTCATAACTCCATTATTAATAAATAGATACACATCAAAAAGACCGCTTCATCTCTGTCGATCAAAATTGGCCATTGCAGGAAAGTTAAAGTTTCTTATTGTTCTCCCCTTGCAGAGGAACTTTGTACTCTGTATGCTATTGAAAAACAAGGTTTTTTTCGAGTATTCTTAATGACGGAACACCAAAAAAAGGCTCCAAAACAACATCTTAGCATTCTTCTGCGCGCCGGCATCACGCTGATTGCCTGTGCAGTAATTGCCAAAAAGGTGGATTTTAACGAATTATGGGGTGTTTTTTCTGTCATTTCCCCTTTTATATCCATCAGTGTTGTTCTCGTTTTTGTTTTAAGCCAAATTATTCTTTCATTCCGCTGGTGGATTTTTATGCGGACATGGGATATCCATATTAGCTATCGAATGGCAGCCAAACTGACTTTTTTAGGTCTTTATTTCAGTAATTTTATGCCTGGCTCTGTTGGGGGCGACCTCGTTCGCGCCTGGTATGTTGCCAAGCATACTCATAAACGGATGGCTTCAGTTGTCAGTGTGCTTGTTGACAGGATTTTGGCTTTAATCGGCACACTCATTATGGCTGTTACGGCTTTTTGGCTGGCCGGAAGCAAAGAAATGTTTATAAGACAAGACACGTCTGGTTTCTCTGCCAAAATTTTAGAATACAAAATGCCAATTTTAATGATTGGACTTGCCATTTTAATTATCGGACTATTAGTCGTGCTTTCTCCATTGGGACGCAAGAAGCTTAAGCCGTTATATGAAAAATTATTGCACCATCTTCGTCAGGCTTTTCAGCAAACCCTGGAAGCGGGCCTTGTTTTTCTGAAAAAGCCTTTATTAGTACCAGGAACGATGATTTTGACATTTATTTTGCAGTCTATGGTCATTTTTTCACTCTGGCTGCTGGGGCGGGAAATGAAAATACCCGCTAATCTGGAGATATATTTTGTTATTTTGCCGATCATGTGGGTTGCCGGCTCTATCCCCATCAGCATCGCCGGGATTGGTGTTGTTGAAGGAGGCATGATCTATCTATTAATGCAGTTTGGCGGCGCATCTTACGATGCGGCGGCGGCGCTGGCACTGTCCCAGCGGGTGGTATGGATTATAGCGTCCCTGCCTGGCCTTGGCATATATTTATCCGGAAAACACCTGCCAAAAAGCCTCGATAGTCGATTTTCTATTGACGCAAAAGACGAAATGGACTAAAGTGTAAGTAGGTGTAACTACCTGTTTTGAAAATAACTTGGCAAGACTGAGTCGAACCCAAAACGGGGGTATGAAATAGAATATAATATATAGCGTCTGTTGAGCAGATAACTAATTTGATCAGGAGGTAACTACTATGTTATTTACAATGATCGGCAAACACATCGAGATTACAGATGCAATGCGAGCCCATGCCAAAGAAAAAGTTGACAAGCTGCCTCGCTTTTTTGATCAGCTTTCCCACGTGGAAGTCATTGTTGACGCCAGTGGAAGCGGGTTGCCCACCGTTGAAGTTGTGGCACGGGCGGAACGCTTTGGAGACATCGTCGCCAAAGAAACCGGGCCGGATGTTTACCCCAGTATTGACCTGGCTATGCATAAACTCGAACGACAACTGAAAAAGATCAAAGAAAAACAGCGCGATAATAAACAGCATCTGGCCGTCGGCGATATTGAAATTGAAACGCCGGAATAAATGGGTTGTTTAAACTTATTGTTTTATGCTTAATTTCGCATCTTTGTTTCACTTGTGAGAACGGAGTGCGGTATATATGATAAACAAATAATCTGTTTCTGGAGTAGAAATGAAACTTTCGGATATTGTTTGTACAGGCGCCATTGTGGTTCGTCTGAAATCCAAACAGCGGGATGATGCCATTAAGGAGCTTGTACAGGCTCTCGGTAAATCGGGGGCGATCCCGAAAAGTTCTGTGGATACACTCGCTAAAGCGGTTATTAAGCGAGAAAATGAAGCCAGTACCGGCATCGGCAAAGGTGTTGCGGTACCTCATATAAAATTCGCAGATGTTAAAGACCCCATTGCCGCGGTGGGTTGTTCCGCGGACGGAATTGATTTCGCCTCCCTCGATAAGCAGCCGGTTTATAGTGTCATTCTATTGATCAGCCCGGTCAGCAATCCTGATAAACACTTACAGGCAATGGAAACCGTATTCAAGAATCTGCAAAAAGATGATTTTCGTCGGTTTTTGCGGCAGGCTCAATCGGTCAAAGAAATAGAGGAAATCCTGTCCGATGCGGACGGCAGCGCAATAGAATAACGTCAAAAAGGCGCCAGCGCAGTGAGCCAGCCAGACCATGAAATTGAAGTTGAAATAAGAAATGCCCAGGGGCTGCATATGCGCCCTGCGCTTCAAATTGTCGAATTGGCCAGCGAGTTCAAATCTGCAATTACTGTCAGTAACGATAAAGAGTCCGCCGACGCCAAGAGTATTATGCAAATGATGAAGATGCTGACAACGTGCGGTAATAAATTAAAATTTCACGCCATCGGGCACGATGCTCAAAAAGCGCTGGAGGAAATCCGCAACCTGGTTGAAATACGGTTGTTTGATGAACCTCCCGGAAAACCCCTGGAACAGGTAAGCAAGGACTAACCACAGGATATGGAAATCAGAAAAGGAATCGGAGTGTCACCGGGGGTGGCGATCGCACGGTGTATGGTCGTCGATTCGACGGACTACCGTATTCCACGTCGCAGCATTCTGAATTCTCAGCGTGGTCGTGAAATTCTGCGAATCCGCAAGGCGTTCGCTTCGGCAATTCGGGAACTGTCGGGGCTGACAGCCAATAAATCACTTGAAGAAAGCAAAATTAAAGACATCTTCGCGGTTCATACGCGATTTTTGCGCGATAAATCTTTCCGTAAACGGATCACGGATTTTATTGATAAGGAACACGTTACCGCCGAATACGCAGTATCGTCGATTTTACGCGAGATCGCGTCGCACTTTGAAGGTATCGACGACCCCTATATCAGCGAACGCGCGGCGGACATCTACGACATTGAACGGCGTTTGCTCAAACAGCTTCTGGGCAAGGTCAAAGAAGATGTCGAACATCTGCGCGATGAAGTGATTATCGTCGCGCATGATCTGACGCCGACGCAGACGGCCAGCTTCAATCGGACATTTGTCAAAGGGTTTGCCACCGAGGCCGGAGGACGTACCAGCCATACCGCCATCATCTCCAAGACCATGGGGCTTCCGGCGGTTGTCGCGCTGGGCGATTTAACCTCCGCAGTCAGCGCTGAAAGCACCATCATTATCGACGGCAACCGTGGCGTGGTCGTCATCGACCCGGACGAGGAAACTCTCAAACAGTATCGCAACTACGCCCAGCAGGTCAACCTGTTTGTGCATCAGTTGGACGAGTTGAGAGAAAAACCCGCCGAAACCAAAGACGGTGTTAAAATCCAACTCCTCGGCAATATCGAATTTCCCGAAGAAGCCACGATCGTACGCGATAAAGGCGGCGAAGGGATCGGCCTGTATCGTACGGAATTCCTGTATCTTTACGGCAACACCGAACCGACGGAAGAAGACCACTACCAGGCATACGCCGAGGCAGTCAAAATTTTCCCGCACGAACCGGTGGTCATTCGAACGATGGACCTCGGCGCCGACAAGATGCCGCAGGCGATTCCTCGCGACCCGGAAGCCAATCCCGCACTGGGATTGCGTTCGATCCGGTATTGCCTGCAGAATCTGGGGCTGTTTAAAACCCAGCTTCGAGCAATTTTACGGGCTTCGGTGCTGGGCGATGTACGCGTCATGTTCCCGCTGGTAACCAACCTGCAGGAATTGCGGCAGGCGAAGATGATTTTGCGGGACGTGATGGAAGACCTCGATGAGTTTGCGGTACCCTATAACGCCAGGATACCGGTGGGCATTATGATTGAAACGCCCAGCTCGGCGCTGACGGCAAATTACCTGGCTTGCGAAAGTGATTTTTTCAGCATCGGCACCAACGACCTGATTCAATATACGCTGGCGGTGGACCGCGGCAATCAGCACGTATCGACGCTGTTTTCAGCGGCAGAACCGGCCATCGTTCGCATCTTGCGCAGCGTCATCCACGACGCGGGCAAAGCGGGCATCGGTCTGAGTATCTGCGGAGAAGTCGCGTCGGACCCTGAATATATTATGCTGTTGCTGGGGATGGGGGTTCGAACCCTGTCGCTGGCATCGCCGATGATCCCGGAGATCAAGAAAATTATTCGGTCGGTCAATATTGAAGATTGTAATATGCTGGCACGGCGCGTCGCAACGCTCGATTCACAGCGGCAGATTAAGAATCTGCTGCGGGATACGGCCGGGCAGATTTTGCCGGATGCGTTTTAGTGCAAAACAAAAATAATATTTCCTGAAATCAAAACAGCTCTTCGTGAGCCGATTTAATGTATTACCCAGGTTCGTTTCGCAGACCGCGGACAGGCCCGGGGAGAATAATATGCAGAGTCCTCGAATAGGGTTGCCGGGCGGCCGGTCAAACCGTAAAACGGGGCGGAATATGTCGCAATGCAGCCGAACAAAACATTATTAATAATATTTTCAATTGCCGGGGGGCCGATTTATCTGTCGCAGCAGGAAACGCTGACGATGTGGTCGCGTGCGCTGGTTCGCGCCGACATCATGCCGGTATTTTCTCAGGGATTCAACCCGCATCCGAAAATTTCACTTCCTCTGCCGCGTTCGGTCGGCGTAGAAGGCTCGGAAGATATTCTGACCGTGCAGGTCGCCTCGCTGCCGTGCGAGCCGGAACATATCGCCGACCTGCTCAACCGTCAGCTTCCCGAAGGATGCCGTGTGATTCAGACGGAACTTTTTGAAACACGCCAGCGACGCTACCCGGAAAGCATCTTGTATGTATTTGAGCCGACGGATGCCGCCTGGGCGGGCGGACTGGAACAACGGCTTGAACACTGCCGGGAAATGCTGGAGTCAAACGCGCCCGTTGAGATGCTTCGTCTCAGGCCTGACGACCGGATCGGGCGAACCGTCGATATCAGCGTCTATCTTCAGCGTCTCGACTGGGATCGCGGTCGGGTACAACTGCGATGCCGCTTTTCAGGACAGGGCACCGCACGCACAGAAGAATTAATGAACTGGATGGGTCTTGGTCGACACGACCTGAACCGTCCGGTTATACGTACACAAATTCAATGGTCCTCGGATGGATGGAATAATACACAGGGAGAACAATGTCAATAGAAATGCTAATCAATGTCAGCCAGGGCGAAGAGTCCCGGGTCGCCGTCGTTAACGACAATGTGCTGGAGGAACTGCATATTGAACGTGCGGGAACAACCAGCCTTGTGGGAAATATCTACAAAGCCAGGGTGGTCAACATCGAATCGGCGATTCAGGCGGCCTTTGTCGATTTTGGCGTGGTCAAAAACGGATTTCTGCATCTCAGCGATCTGCATCCCCGCTATTATTCGGGCCAGCAGGATTCGGAGGAAAACATCGGACGCCGCAAGAGTGATACCCAGCGGCCCCTGATTCAAAAGTGCCTGAAGCGCGGTCAGGATGTTATTGTCCAGGTGATCAAAGAGGGCATCAACACCAAAGGGCCCACGCTGACGACGTATCTGTCGCTGCCGGGCAAATATATGGTGCTGATGCCGTGGATGAACAGCATCGGCGTTTCACAGAAAATCGAAAACGAGGAAGAGCGGACCCGCCTGCGGGAAGCGGCCAATACGCTCAAGCTGCCGAAAAACGCCGGTATCATCATTCGTACGGCGGCGCTGAACGCGACCAAGCGGGAACTGCAGAACGATTTATCCTATCTAAACCGCCTGTGGAGCGCGATTACCCAGCGGATGGAAACTGAAAAAGGACCGACGGAATTGTACCGGGAATCGGATCTGGTGCTGCGGACGGTAAGGGATATTTTTGACACCCGCATCTCAAGTATTATCTGCGACAATGAAGTCATCACACAGCAGATTAGAGATTTTATTTCCATCGTCCAGCCCAAATTGAAAAACCGGATTATTTATTATGATCAGCGGACACCGCTGTTCCATAAATATAATATTGAACGGGAAATTGAGAAAATTCAATCCAGCCGCGTTGAACTGAAAAGCGGCGGTTCGCTGGTCATCGAACAGACCGAAGCGATGGTCTCCATCGACGTCAACAGCGGTAAATACCGAAAACCCGACAACGCCGAACAGATGGCCCTGAAATTGAACATGGAAGCGGCCAAAGAAATCATACGGCAATTAAAGCTGCGCGACCTGGGCGGGCTGATTGTGTGCGATTTTATCGACATGCGGGAATCGAAAAATAAACAAGCGGTCGAAAAAGCATTCCGTGACGAACTGAGAACCGACCGGGCACGTTCGCGGGCGCTGAAGATGAGCTCATTCGGACTGATCGAATTGACCCGGCAGCGTCTGCGGCCTTCGCTGCAATCCAGCACGACATATCGCTGCCCGCATTGCCACGGAACCGGTACGGTCAAAAGCCCCAGCGCCCAGGCAACTGAAATTCTGCGACTGATTCGCGTAGCGCTGAGCCGCGACGAAGTCAGCCGGATTGAAGCGGCGGTTGCGGCGCCAGTGGCCGAGTACCTGCTCAACCAGCGTCGCGCCATGCTGGCGGAACTGGAAAAAGAGATGAATCGACAGATTATTATTAAAAGTGATTTTACAACTTCATCGCAAAGCGTACAGATGACCTGTTACGATTCGCGCGGAAGCGTTGTCAAAGTTTAAAGGGCACAACAATAAAAACTATGTTTGACTTAAACTATGCAAAAATGGTATTACAAGCCGAGGCGGCCGGCGTAGCAGCATTAACAGGATTAGTTGATCAGCCGTCATTTGAAAAAGCCTGTCGGATGATGCTTGAATGCTCCGGTTCAGTTATCACCTCCGGCGTCGGCAAGGCGGGCATGATCGGTAATAAAATCAGCGGCACACTGGCATCAACGGGAACCCCCAGTCACTTTCTGCACCCAACCGAAGCGGTTCACGGCGACCTGGGGCGGGTACAGAGCAATGATATCGTTCTGGCGCTGAGCCACAGCGGACGCAGCGATGAGATTCTGCGTCTGATCGAGCCGCTCAAGCAGCGGGACATCAAATTGATTTGTATCGTCGGCGACGCGGAGAGCCGACTGGCAAAGCACAGCGATATCGCCCTCTGTATGGGCAAGCTGACCGAAGCCTGTCCATTGGGACTGGCGCCAAGCGTTTCGACAACGTGTATGCTGGCGCTGGGCGATGCGCTGGCGCTGACGGTAATGAAGGCACGGCAGTTCAGCGCCGAAGATTACGCACGGTTTCATCCGGCCGGCGCATTGGGGGCAAAATTGATTACCGTCGAACAAGCCATGCTGTTCAAGTCCGGCGAATCACTGCCGATTGCCAGACATGCACAGACGGTTCAGCAAATGCTGGATATTACCAGTCAGCAGAAACGGCACGGTGCCGTAATGGTTACCGGCAATGATGAAAAACTGATCGGCATCATTACCGACGGCGATTTGCGGCGGGCCATGACGCGATTTGGAAAAGATGTTTTTGGAAAGCACGCCGAAGACATTATGACCGCAGGCTGCAAACGTGTTGGCAAAGATACTCTGGCGGCTGAAGCGATGGCGATCTTTCATAAGTACCGCATCGACGAACTGCCGGTCGTGGATGCGCAGGACCGCCCGGTCGGATTGATTGACGTGCAGGATATTGTCGCGATTAAAATCGTCGGATAAGAATTATGGCCGAGAAAAAAACGGACTTGAATCAAATCAAACTGCTGATTACCGATGTTGACGGCGTTCTGACCGACGGTGGAATTATCATCCATTCCGACGGCACGGAAAGCAAACGCTTTAACGTACTCGACGGGCAGCGGTTCACAATGTGGCATCGGGCGGGCCTCGATTCGGCGATTATCAGCGGACGTGAAACCGCAGCGACAATGATTCGCGCCGAACAGTGCGGAATCAAATATGTCCTTCAGGGCTGCAAACAGAAACTGCCCGCATTTGAACAATTGCTCAAAGATACCGGCTATACCGCCGAACAGACCGCCTACATCGGCGACGACTGGCTGGATGTCCCGCTGTTAAAACGGGTCGGTTTTGCCGTTGTGGTCGCCAGCGGGGTCGAAGAAATAAAATCCTACGCTCACTATGTAACACAGCGTTCCGGCGGCGATGGCGCCGTCGCGGAAGTGATTGAATATCTGCTCAAACAAGCCGGACAATGGAATAAGCTAATCGAACGCTATCGGGTATAACTATGACAAGCGGCCGCACAGGCCGAATGGATGGATAAAGGAATTGCAATGGGTCGAAAAATAATCATCGGCATCGTCGCCATATTGATTGTCGCGGCAATGTTTGCGGCATATCTCCGTCTGACTGGAACGAAAGGTATTTCTATTTCAGGTGATTCCACGGTTCAGGATGTTCCCGACCAGCCTTTCGACCCGAAAGCAAAACAAATTAGAGGCACAATTATTCATTCCGGCGATCGGGCGAAGTACACCATTTTGGACCCTGAAACCAGGCTGGTCTCCCGCGTTTTCGGTTTCCAAAGCCTGCTCAACCCCGGTTCACAGTCCAATAATTGGCAGGTTGAAAGACCTTATCTTAATTTCTTTGAAAAACAATTCAACTGCCGCATGGACGCCGAACGCGGCATTTTCGAGGTGGAAACTTCCGGCGGCACCCCCATCCCTCAGGATGCCCAATTTACCGGCAAAGTCGTTATTCGTTTCCAGCCGTCCAAAGGGCAGCGATTTAGCGAAACCGTCATTTTGATGGACGACCTGAACTATAACAGCGAACGGTCTGAATTTTTTACCAAAGGCCCGGTGGAAATGGTTTCCGCACAGGCGCGGCTGGTCGGCAAAGGATTGCTGATGGTTTATAATCCCGCCAGCCAGCAGATCGAATATTTTGAAATTCAGGAACTGAACTATCTGCGATTAAAAAATGTCGTCGCTTCTAAATTGCTCGGGCAATCCGCGGAACCGACGCCGACGACTGCGCCAATAGCAGCCGAAACAAAAACCCCGGCAGCGGTGTCGGATAGCCCGGCCGCAACTCCCCAGATCGTAACAATCGATGCGAATACGCCGCAAAGCGAACCCAATGCCGCGCCATTATATCAATGCATGTTGAATGATAACGTGCAGATTGTTTATGGCGACCAGGCAATCATCAAAAGCGCCGACCAGATTAATATCATCAACATCGTTTTTGCCCGAAATGACGAAGACAAAAACAAAACCGCCGAATCCAGCAATACCGCCAAATCGGCTGCCGATGCAAATCAGGCTGCAAGGCAAACTCCAGCCGCACAAACTCCGCCGGCAACATCCAAACAAGAAGATGTGGAATGGGCGGATCGCACCAGGCTGCCCGCAACACCCGCCGATGATGATACCAAAGATGTCCTGGTCACCTGCCGCGGCAAAATGACCATCAAGCCGATGAACAGCCCCGAAATAAACATTAATGCTTCCGCGCTTGCCGACAGTAATTCTCCATCACTGGCAATTGCTGACATCAACACACTGGACAACCTCACTCCGGATACTGCCATCGCGGAGTCCTCAACTCCCGGACCGCAGCCCGCGCGTTTTGAAGCCAGGCGAATCGATTATGATTTAGCGGTAGGCTCTGCAATCGCCGCAGGCCCCGTCAGGTTCAGCTTCCATACGCCCGCCGATGCCAACGACCCCGGCTCGTCAGTCCCCATCGTTATCTCAGCTCAGAAAAACGCGGAGTTTTTCCCCGACGACAAAAAAGCCATTCGCCAAGTCGTCTTCAACGGCAATGTCGTTGGCGATGCGACGGAAAGCATGCCCGGCGACAAATCCATTCGCCGTCTCTATGGCGACAAACTTACAGTCGATCTGGCCGCCGATCCAAACGGCAAAACACAAATGACACACGTTGCGGTGACCGACGGCAAGGTTCGGCTTGAAGCCCTCCGGTTTCTCAATGATGTCAAGACCTCCCATGTCAAATTAAACTGCAACCGGTTTGATTACAATGATGGATTACAAACTATCGTCGCCGCCGGCCCGGGCGAAATACAACTAAATAATAAAGAAGTTCCCGATGCTGACCCGGCAACCGACGCTAAATCGCTGGATTTCCGCCAGCCGTGCGTCGCGTTGATCAACGGCTTTGACGCATTGACCTGGTTAAGACGCGAAAACAAAATTCAGGTCGATAATACCAGCGATTCGATGAATATGTCTTATATGACCATCAAAGACGGCAAGCCGGATGCGATCGTCAATGCCCAGGTCATGAACGCCGTACTTCTGCTTGCCCAGGATGCGACCGGACGCGACGTATTAAAAGAATTAACCGCAGACCGCGGCGTCTATATAGAGCAGGTTGGGCAGCATTCACTGAAAGGCAAGAAACTGCGCTACACCGGCGATGACGGCTGGGTATGCATCGAAGGCGATGAAACACAGCCCTGCTTTGTCGACGGCGTCAAAGCCCCGGTAATCAATTACAATTTCCAGACAGGCCAGTTGAAAACTCAGCTTAGCACCGCACCCGGCGCAATCGGCCTGCCGAAATAATAATTCAGGAGTTTTCTTGATACCTAAAACCAAAGAGCAATTCGCGGAATACTTTGATCATACCTTATTAAGCGCAACGGCGACGGAATCGCAGATTCGTCGGCTGTGCGAAGAGGCGATGCGGTACCGTTTTTACAGTGTCTGTGTTCTGCCGCGATGGATTGACTTGTGTGCGGATATCCTGCAGGGCAGCGGCGTATGTGTTTGCACGGTTGCCGGGTTTCCCCTTGGTGGTAGCGTTGCACGGGTTAAAGCACATGAGGCGGATTTGGCCATCGCTTCCGGCGCTGATGAAATCGACATGGTCGCTGATCTGGCCGCAATTCTATCCGGCGACAGTGCGTATCTGCTGAACGATATCCGTACCGTCCTCCGGCCCTGCCGCGCGGTGCGTCCCCATGTCGGGCTTAAAGTGATTATCGAATCGGCAGCGCTGACCGATGAACAAATTACCTTCGCGTGTAAAGTCGCACAGGATGCTGGAGCCGCCTTCGTCAAGACCAGCACCGGGTTCCACCCTGCCGGCGGCGCCAAAGTTGAACATGTCCGCCTGATGGCGGCGGCAGCTCCGCAATGCAAAGTCAAAGCCTCCGGCGGCATCAAGACCGCCGCGGACGCACTGGCGATGATCGAAGCCGGAGCCGCTCGCATCGGAGCCAGCGCTTCGGTAGCCATCCTCGACCAATTCACAGCTAATCCCCCGCAGCCATGAACCCACCGACTATAAGTTGTACTCTGCATTTTCGACTGGTGCAAAGTCCCGTTTCTGTCGCGGCGCTAAGTCAGATTGTCCTAAGACAACCCCGCCCCACAATTCTCGGCGGCAACTTTGCGGTTGAACGATTCAGCCTCTTTGCCGCAAATCCCATCGAGATTGCCACATTACATAAGGGACACACCAATGCCCTGCAATGGCTGGAGCAGACGCTTTCCCGTTATCGCTTGGCCGATACCATCCATCGTCCGGTTGATAACATTGCCTGCCCCGGCTGGATCGGTTATTTTTCCTATGACCTCGGGCGGCATATTGAACGTATCCCAACCCTTGCCGTAGACGACCTCCAAATGCCTCTGATCAATCTGGCTTTTTACGATGCGATGATTGTCTATGACCACCGGACTAACCAGACGTGGCTTGCCGCCGTCGAGTTCAGCGGCCAGCCCGAAACCCTTGAGCAAAAATTCACTCGGCTTGAGCAGTGGATTGCCCTGTCGCAAAAGATGACTCTGGAATTGCCCCCGCAGGGTCATGCCGCTGACATCGCCGATATCCACCAAAACTTTACCGTCAATCTGTCGCAACGGGAGTATTTTGCTTGCCTCGATAAAATCCATCAGCATATTCTCGATGGCGACGTCTATCAGATCAACCTTTCTCAGCGATTCACGTGTCCTTTTGACGCCAGCCCGGCCAGCCTGTTCCTCTGGCAAAACACCTACAACCCAAGCCCGTTTGCCGCGTATCTGACAGCGGACGACTGGGCGATTGTCAGTGCATCGCCGGAGTTATTTTTGCGTATCGACGGCCGTGAAATCCTGACCCGCCCGATCAAAGGCACACGACCGCGCAAGCTGTGTGAATGCAACGCCGAGGCAAAGGACTTCAACCGCCGCCATTACGAAGACCTGCTGCATAGCGACAAAGAAAAAGCGGAACTGGCAATGATTGTTGACCTGGAACGCAATGATTTAGCCCGCGTCTGCACTCCCGGCACGCGGCACGTCCGGCAGCATCGTGTCATCGAGGCATACCCAACCGTCTTTCATGCTTTCGGCGAGATTGCCGGAACACTCCCGCGCGAGAATGACCCCGCCCTGTTCTGCAATATTCTGCGGGCGACCTTCCCCGGCGGCTCTATCACCGGAGCCCCCAAGATTCGGGCCATGGAAATCATTGAACAACTTGAACCAACCCGGCGCGGAGTCTATTGCGGCAGTATCGGCCATATCGGGCTGGACTTCAACGCCGCACTGAACATCGCCATCCGAACCATTATTGTCAAAGACCGCCAGGCCTTTGCCCAGACCGGCGGCGGCATCGTCGCCGACTCCGACCCGCAGGCCGAATGGAACGAAACCCTCACCAAAGCCGGCGCCCTGCTTCAGGGCATCCGGGCATGTCAGACATCCCCTTACGGCAGGCAGTTTTCATCTTGACGAATAATCCGGCAGGCTATACTATGCTGTCTGCAGAAAACATCTTATGTATTCCCTGTCAGTTCATGGACAGGAAAATTGAACATCCAGAACAAGGAAAAATGATGATTAAAAAAAAGCCTTTCGGGCAAGTCAGTGGGCAGACGGTTGATCTCTTTGAAATGACCAATACCAAAGGCCTGAAAGCATCCATCACGAACTACGGCGGAATCATGGTTTCGCTGATCGTGCCGGATAAAAATGGCAGCATGGAAGACATTTTGCTGGGTTACGATCATCTGGATGGATTTGTTAAAAACAGCCCTTATTTCAATGCCATCATCGGCCGTTACGGCAACCGCATCGCCAAAAGCCGGTTTACTCTGGATGGCAAAGTTTATACGCTGGCCGCCAACAGCGGCGAAAACTCCCTGCACGGCGGCGTCAAAGGTTTCGATAAAGTCATCTGGAATGCCGAACCCTTTGAAAATGCCGAGGGTGTCGGACTTCACCTCGGCTATACCAGTAAAGATATGGAAGAGGGTTTCCCCAGCAATCTGACGGTTAATGTAACGTATACCCTGACCAACAATAACGAGTTGATTATCGCGTATATGGCCCTGACGGACAAAACCACCGTCTGCAACCTAACCAATCATAATTACTACAATCTGACCGGCAACGTCAAAGACAACATTCTCGGCCACATCCTGACGCTGAATGCCGACCAATTCACCGCTGCCGACAAAAATTTAATTCCCACCGGCAAATTGCTGCCCGTCAAAGATACACCTTTGGATTTTACAAAACCCTGCCGGATCGGCGACCGCATTGACGCACCGGATGAACAGATTCAATTCGGAGGCGGCTACGACCATAACTGGGTACTCAATAAAAAAGGGAATGAATTGTCGCATGCGGCGACGGTCTTCGAATCCAAAAGCGGACGGGTGATGGAAGTCTGGACGGAAGAACCCGGCGTCCAGTTTTATGCCGGCAATTTCCTCGACGGTACAATTATCGGCAAAGGCGGAGTCGCCTATAAATCACGCTGGGGCATGTGTCTGGAAACTCAGCATTTCCCCGACAGCCCCAATCACCCTGCTTTCCCGACAACAACCCTGCGCCCCGGCGAACTCTACAAAACCAAAACAGTACATAAGTTCTATACCAAATAACACAAATTTTAAAAGGAGACAATATGTCTTATGTGATTGGATTAGATTACGGCACCAATTCGGTACGGTGCCTGGTGGTGGATACCGCCAATGGAAAAGAAGTCGGGACCGCCGTCTGGGGTTATGAAACTGGTCAGGCTGGCATCATTCTCGACAAAGCCGACCACAATGTCGCACGGCAAAACCCAGCCGATTATCTGAAAGGTCTGGAAATCACCATTAAAGCCGCGATAGCCCAATCCAAAAAAGCGGACAAAAAGTTCTCACCGGATAAGATCATCGGCATCGGTGTGGATACAACCGGCTCGACTCCCATCCCTGTCAATGCGGATGGCATCCCGCTGGCGCTGACACCCAAATTCAAGAACAATCCCAACGCCGGCGCCTGGCTGTGGAAAGACCACACCGGCTATGCCGAAGCGGCAAAGATTACCGCAATGGCCGCAAAGATGCGCCCGCAGTACCTGGTTAAATGCGGCGGCACGTATTCCTCCGAGTGGTTCTTCAGCAAAATCTGGCATTGTCTCAATGTGGACAAAAAGGTCTTCGATGCCGCCTTTACCTGGGTTGAACACGCCGACTGGATTCCGGCAGTCCTGACCGGCACCGACCATCCGAGCAAACTGAAACGCTGCCGCTGTGCCGCCGGACACAAGGCGATGTTCAACGACAATTGGGGAGGCTACCCGGACAAAAAATTCCTGAGTGCCCTGAATCCGAAACTCGGCAGAGTTCGGGATTCCCTGCCGAATGTTGCCTATGCCGTAGATACCGCCGCAGGCGGCTTAACCGCTTTGTGGGCCAAAAAACTCGGCCTGCCCGCAGGGATTCCCGTTGCCATCGGCGCCTTTGATGCCCATCTCGGCGCAGTCGGCTCCGGCATCCAATCCGGCACACTCGTCAAAATCCTCGGCACCAGCGCCTGCGATATGGCAGTGTCGCCGAACACCCAAAAACTGCGGGATATTCCCGGAATCTGCGGCATCGTCGATAGCTCTATTGTGCCCGGCTTTTGGGGTCTGGAAGCGGGACAATCCGCCGTCGGCGATATCTTCAACTGGTTCGTCAACTATATCCAGCCCGGCGGCGAGAAACTCGGCTCACACGTAGAACTGACCAATAAAGCCGCCAAACTCAAGCCCGGCCAATCGGGACTGCTGGCGCTGGACTGGAACAACGGCAACCGGACCATTCTGGTTGACCAGCGGCTAACCGGCCTGCTCGTCGGCCAAACTCTGCATACCCGTCCGGAAGAAATCTACCGGGCATTGATTGAAGCGACTGCCTTCGGGGCATTGACCATCATCAACCGCTTCGAGGAATACGGCGTAAAGATTAGGCAGGTCGTCAACTGCGGCGGCATTGCCGAGAAAAACCCGATGCTGATGCAGATTTACGCTGACGTAACCGGCCGTGAGATGAAGGTTTCCCGCTCAGCTCAGACCTGTGCGCTGGGTTCGGCGGTTGCCGCCGCGGTTGTTGGCGGTGCGTACAAGAGCTTCGCCACCGCCCAAAAGGCGATCTGCGGACTAAAACCCAAGACCTTCAAGCCCGACAAAAAGGCCGCTGTGGTCTACAAACAGCTTTATGCCCAGTACAAGACGCTGCATGACAGTTTCGGCATTCAGGGCAAAAAGCTGGACATCTCCGGCGTGATGAAAGAACTGCTGGCCATCAAAGAAAAGGCCAACGCCCGCGGCTAAGGCCCAACAAAAAAAGGCCGGACGTAATGTCCGGCCTTTTTCATATCTCTATATTTCACAATTGTTTACATGTCAACCACGTCACGCTGTTTTGAAAATGGGGTCATATTGAATATCAGCGCCCCGCATTTGATTTTCAGCTTGACGATATCACCTTCAATCAACAACCTGGCATAGCTTCTGCCAAGGGTCATATGGTCAAACTCCAATCCCTCAACCCGGGCTAAATCCGCCGCCAGTGCCGGAGACTGATTGAGCTTGTTCAGCAGGTTATTCATCGCCTGATAAGCCATCGCGGTCGAACGCCGCAGGGTTTCGCTCTCAAAATTCACGGCTTGCGAGTCATCATTAATCATCGCACGAATCTTCTTAATTACCTCAACCCGCATCTGATTGTTGCTGGCATAGGAGTTATTCAGAGTCTGGCTGTCCATCACAACCTCAGCATCAAACCGCATATTGGCACGCTGTTTGGAATTCACACCGCGGTAGTCTTCCAGCGTCATCGCGTATTTTCGCGCGGCTAATTGCTGTTCTTCATCGAATGCGACCATATTAAACCAGTGGGCGCGGGTCTTGCGTATCTCGCCCCAACTGCTGATTACGCTTTCCGACTGGCTAAGGTGTTCCGTGTTCGGGTCCTGAATATAACCAAGAACATCCGCGGCAGTACTTTGCTTGAGCGTTGTTTGGTAATACTTGGCAAAGATATCATTCTTGGCAACCGTTTTGCAGCCGGTCAGCAGTCCCAACGCTATTATCAATGTTATAAACAACCCTTTTTTGACCATAATCTGGCTCCTGTTCCCATAAATAAAGAAAGCGGGTTTTCGACTCTCGCTTTCTGTTTTATCGGCTTAAACTTCTTTGGCCTTGACCCATTTCATCATTTTTCGGAGGGTGCGGCCGACCTTTTCCAGCGTGCTTTCATGGTCTTTTTGATACAGGGCGTTGAAGTTCTTCAACCCGCCTTTGTATTCCTCGACCCATTCTTTGGCGAACTGGCCGCTGGTGATTTCGCCCAGAATTTTCTTCATTTCCGCCTTGGTCTGCGGGGTTACAATACGCGGGCCGCGAGTCAGATCGCCGTATTCGGCTGTATTGGAAATGCTATAACGCATATAGCTCATGCCGCCCTGATACATCAGGTCAACGATGAGTTTGACTTCGTGCATACATTCAAAATATGCGATTTCAGGCTGATAACCGGCTTCAACGAGGGTTTCAAAGCCTGCTTTGATCAGGGCTGTCAGGCCGCCGCAAAGCACAACTTGTTCGCCGAACAGGTCGGTTTCGGTTTCTTCTTTGAAGGTTGTTTCGATGATGCCGGCTCTGGCGCCACCGATGCCATTGGCCCAGGCTAAGGCGATATTCTTGGCATTCTTGTCGGCGTCCTGATGGACAGCGATAATGCATGGAACGCCGCCGCCTTTTTCGTATTCACTGCGGACCAAATGGCCGGGGCCTTTGGGGGCAATCATTACGACGTTAATATCAGTATTGGGCTTAATGTATCCAAAATGGATGTTAAAGCCATGGCAGAAGCCAAGTGTCTGGCCGGCCTTGAGGTTGGGCTTGATTTCTGATTCATAGACCTTGGCCTGAACTTCGTCGGGCAGGGTAATGATAATCAGGGCTGCATCTTTAATCGCGTTGGCGATATTGGTCGGCTGGAAGCCATGTTCGACGGCTAATTTCGCATTGTCCGTATTGGGCAATTCGGCGACATTGACCTTAACTCCGCTATCCCGCAGGTTTTGCGCGTGGGCGTGACCCTGGCTGCCGTAACCGACGATAGCGACGGTCTTGCCCTTCAGGGCGGTCAGCGGGGCATCATTTTCGTAATACATTTTTGCCATTGTTCTATCTCCTAATTCAGAAACATTATCATATACAGTATCATAAGCCGTGCAATATTACGGCAGAAGCCCACTTTTTTCAACCCTTATTTATCCTATAATTGAGGGCGTTTTGCAAAAAAGGCAAAAGGTAAAAGGAAAAGGGCAAAAGTGTGGAATCGCCAGAGGCGATGAGAGATACCGAGGTGCGATAAAAGACTTTGCAAGTCGTGAAATTGGGTTCGTTTTCCGCCGGGAACGGCGGAATTGACAATGTACAATTGACAATTGAAAAATAAAGGAACCTCGAAATTTGCGTAAAAATGCGGGAAATTGGGTTCGTTTTTTCGATTGTAGATTGGAAATTGTATACTTGACGTGTCTGGAAATTGGGTTCGTTTTGCAAAATAGCTTCCAGCTTCCGGCTTCCAGCAAAGTCGAATTGGGTTTGTTTTATATTCCTTCATTTCGGTATCCTCCTTTTTATGTCCAGTTTGACCTATTTTTCAAATTAACCCACAGATGAATCTGTGGGAAAGCGGGGACAGGTACAACACGGCCTGACGGCCGCAACGCTACCAGTCCCCCGTTTTCCGGCGCAAAGTTTCTCTCCTGCACCCGTCGCTATTATACGAACATAGTACGAACATGTTCAAGAAAAAAGTTAAAAGGCAAATGGAAAAATTAAGCGGAATTCGGGGGGAAAAGAACTCAGGAACATAAGAACCCAAGAACTCAAGAATAGAAACTGTTTATCCTGTTGTCAGAATTCAGGAGTCGGGAGTCAGAAGGGGAGGATTTTCTGTTTTTTAGTAAAGAAATATCTTGTTCGTTGGATGGGGAAAGGATATGATCATTGCAGCAATGGGCGCAAGTGGTGGTATGGAAGAAAAAAGGGAAATGGAAAATGACAGATCATTCGCAATCGCTGGCCGTATTTGAGGATCATGAAATCCGCCGGGTTTTTGATAAAAAGACGGAAACGTAGTATTTTTCGGTGGTGGATGTTGTGGCGGCACTGATTAGTCAGCCGGACTATCAGGCTGCCAGAAACTACTGGAAAGTACTGAAAAACCGGTTGAAAATGGAGGCCGAAGACGGCAAAATGCTCCAGTTGGTGACAGATTGTCACCGACTCAAGCCCGCTTAGAACTGGAAGAAAAAACCGGCAAGAATGTCGTAACCGGGGAGAACTTTTTGTCTGTGGGAAAGGAAAAGAGAAAGCTCAAGAGCGGGAAGAAGTAGTTTTGAGTTATAAGGGCTAAGTGCTGAGTTGTAGAATTTTGTGGTTTTTATGGTCAAGAAATATCTTGTACGAAAAAGGATGTAGGGATAGAATCACAGGCGAAAATGGGATTGGACTTTTTTTATAAATACAGCGTGGGCACGGCCCACCCTACGGGACTGCAAAAAAGATTCGATAGCTGTTGGATGTGTAGATATGCCAATTTCTAAGAAAACAAGATTCATTACGTTGACACTTTTGCTTTGCTTTTTTTTGTTCATTGATTATCTTCTTGTGGAGAAAATCATATTTTACGCATGGTTAACTTCGGCTCCTCCTCCTACTGACGATTCATATGGTAAGTTTTGGGCAAATCTTTTAACGTTGCTATTTTTTATTATTCTTTTAGCCCAAGTATTTGCATTCCTTTTTTTAATAAAGAGAGGGAAGAATCATAATCCGGGTACACCATACTAATTTCTGGATTAGTCGGTGGGCTATGCCCACGCGGGGTATTTTATGTCGTCCCCTGCGGGGACTCAATTGAGTGGAGGTGAGCTCTGATCCACGCCTTGACAGACGTGGCTATATTATATCGCCTGCTGCGCAGGCTGTTTCAATTGTATATTGAAAATTGGAGATTGGAGAGAGAATTTTATCAGCATAAATGCTGTACTCCGAACGATTATGCTGCCCTTACAGGGCGAGGGGTTTTGAGGTGAAGCGTACCCAGCCTGACGCTGCGATTGGGCTGGGCTATGATATCTTAGCCTTTCAGGCTGCGTGAAGAATGCCGCAAGCGGCATAAAGAATTTAAGACCCCCTCGTCGCTGCGCGGGCTGAGAGTCGTTTTGAGTTCTAAGTTCTTAGGTTTGAGTTATCGAATTTAGTTTTTTAATACCCCCTCCCGGCTTCGCCGGACTCCCCCTTGAAAAGCGGGAGAGCTATAAAAAGGTTATAGTTGATAGTTTTAAGTTGATAGTTAATGAATCCTGCCCATGCGAAAAGACATGGGCAGGGCACCCGCACAATGTATGATGTATTGGGCGGGTTTGAAACCTGCCCCTACGATTTTAAAAATTCGAAAATTAACGATGTGTCGCCCCGCTGGGGCTTCGAGTTTTTTGGGGAGACGTGTTCCGGGGGCTTACGCCGCCCGGCTATGAAACTTGCCGTCCCTCCGGGACTTTGGGGGACTTGGGGCTTGCAAAGGGGTGGCGAACGTGCCACAATAGCGGGGATGATGAATCTGCAGGACAATGTTTATAATCAGCGGGTTGGGCGCGAGGGGGCGAAGCTGAAGCTGTGGCGGTACGCCGGGCTGATGCTGACGTATCGGTGCAGCGCGGCGTGCGCATTTTGCTACTACTGCTGCGACCCGGGCAAGGGCGGACTGATGGAAACCGCTACCGCCATCGGGGCGTGGGAAGGGCTTATCCGGCTGGCGGGCGAGTCGGCGCGGGTGCATCTGACGGGCGGGGAGCCGTTTCTGGTTTTTGACCGGCTGGCGGAAATTGTCGAGCAATCGCATAAAATGGGGCTTAAAGGTCTCGAATATGTCGAAACCAATGCCTCGTGGGCGACCCATGAAGGCGAAATTCGGGAGAAACTGGAGTTTCTGAGCGCCCACGGGATGGAAAAACTGAAAATCAGCTGCGACCCATTTCATCTCGAATTTATACCCATTGAAAATGTCCGTCGGCTTCAGTCGGCGGCGGAAAAAATCCTCGGCAACGGCCGGGTGATGGTACGCTGGGAACGGTATTTACAAAATCCTGTGAACTTTTCCGGTATTTCCGAGTCGGAAAAGCAGGAAATTTATCGGCAGGCATTACAAGATGACCCATGTCGGCTTACGGGACGGGCAGCGCTTGTGCTGGGGGATTTATTGGAGCAAAAGCCGGTATCCGAATTTGCGGGGCGTAGTTGCGCAAGCTCATTTCTTGGGGCCAAAGGGGTGCATATTGATCCTTACGGCACTGTTTTTTGCGGGCAATGCAGCGGAATTTCGGCGGGAAATGTTACTCAGGCGACTCTGGATACGATTTGGCGACAATTTGA
>CAYTHV010000021.1:30321-31274 GCA_964437685.1 uncultured Pirellulales bacterium | reverse complement strand
TGTATTTAAATTTGTATTGAAATAATCACCTTTAACGCTAATAACGCCATTTTCTTTTCCTTCATAATTGAAAATGATTTGAATTAGCGGCTTAGCATAAATGGAGATAATTTTATGCCCAGTATAACATACAACCGCTAATATCAATATGGCACATATTATAATAAGACTTTTTTTCAACATTTTCTCTCCTAATAGTATACAACACACCTTTCACACAGTTACCAATCGGCCTTATAAACAACTCTATCGTTTGGACTATTGGGGACGGCCATCTATTATATTGTTCCCATTGCAATTTAATTGATGCCTGTCCCTATTTTTCCCCTAATTTCTTTCAACCATATAATTAATGAACCCAAAAAAAAGATTATGTAAAACACTATAATTGCCTTCACTCTGCCATGTATAACTTTTTGAGATTCTGACATTTCACTCAGTAAATCCGATACAGAAAACTTAATTCCGATAACTTTTTGCAACTCATCTCTTGTTGTATAAGGGTACCATGTCTTGTGAGTTGTTCGATCGATGGCGTACCACAAATCAGTATTAGTTTGGCCAACTATATATGAATCAGTAATTAGATAAGATGAAGCAAGAGCAAATGGTTTATCAAGAACATATTTATGTATCATCTTTCCATTTACATATTCCTTTTTCACAATAGTTCCAGGAAATCCTCTTTGAGGGTGAATACCATCTGCTTCAATTAGCAAGTAATTGGAATCAATCTGGTAAACTGCTGCCTGTCCATGGATTACAACTATCGATATATTATAAAGAATCAATAAAAATAACAATACACATACAGTTAGAAAAATTTTAAAAAACAATTTCATTTTTCGCATTGTCAACCTCAATCTAAAGTATCCTTGATATCTCTATAAAAATAGATGATTGTCCAGAATCTGGTACCAGGTATAAAAAATAGGGACAGCGGGGCTGTTGAA
>CAYTHV010000021.1:26012-30311 GCA_964437685.1 uncultured Pirellulales bacterium | reverse complement strand
ATAGAAATAGATGATTGTCCAGTTGGTATGGTGGGATCTGCCCACGCGGTTTTTTATTTTCCCTTTAGCCTTAATATTTTTTCCTTTTGCCATTTCCCTTTTTACTTTTTCTACTAAGCCGCAACCTCACGTCCGTCATCATGGAAAAAATGACGACCTTGCCGGTACATATTATACAACTTCCCGCACAACTAACAAGACATTTCTTTACTAAAAACATAAAAATAAACCGAAAGGCCCACTCCATATTCCTTCATTCCTGTATGCCTACATTCTCACATTTTCCCTTTTGAATTTGTTTATAATTTAGCGCTTAAATTTTATAATTTTCCTTGCACACGTTCGTATAATGTTCGTATAATAGCAACAGGTGCAGGAGAGCAATCCCGCACGAAGGAGAAAGAAGGCAAACCGGACATAAAAAGAAGGAATACCGAAATGCAGGAATACAGGTATGCAGGAATAAATGAATACAAAACGAACCCATTTAATCTGTGTAATCGGCGAAATCTGTGGTTACTTTTTTCCTGTAAATCCTGTCAAAAACCCACTTTTGCAAAACGAACCCAATTTCGCGACTCCCAAAGTCTTCTATGGCACCGCAGTATCTCTCATCGCCGCAGGCGATTCCACACTTTTGTCCTTTTCCTTTTGCCTTTTGCCTTTTACCTTTTACCTTTTGCCTTTTACCTTTTGCCTTTTTTCAAAACGAACCCAATTCCCCGACTCCACCAATCTACAATATACAATTTCCAATATACAATCGAAAAAACGAACCCAAAAAACTCTTGACCTTGCCGATTTTAAAGCGTAAAATCTCGCATTGCTTGAAGATAGCGATAGTTTGCGCAGTGATGCAGGCTAAATCAGGCGGGTTATTATCCATAATATTAATTGTTGCGACCATATTGAAAGGACGGGTATCTTGAGTACGTTGACTAAAATCCTGGTGGTGGTATTGTCATTATTTTCGATTTTTCTCTGCGGCATGGTAGTCAGCTACGTCGGCAGCGCCAATAATTACAAAGGACTGTACGACAAGCTGAAAACCGAAAATCAAAGCCTCCAGTCACAGGCAAAACAAGTGCAAAGTCTTTACAGCGAACAAGTTAAGAAGACTGAACTGCTGGAAGAAAAACTGGGCATGGAGATTAAATCCCTTCAGGAACGCAACAACCAACTGGCTGCCGATCTCCAGAAAACCGACCGGCTCAGTCAGGAATACCAAAGCCGTTCGGAAAGCTGGAAAGGCGTGATGACCGGTTTTGAACAGAGCGTCGCGGCCATGCTGGATTCGCTGAAAATGACTCAGGATCAACTGGAAAAGTCCCGGTCACAAAACATCAAAGACCAGAAAGAACTGAACCAGATTACCGCCGACCTGTATGAAAAAATTGTCGAGCTTCAGCGTCTCGAATCCGAGCGTCGCCGCTTGCTGGAACAGAAAACAACACTGGAAAAGCAGCTTTCACAGGGAAATCAGAACTCAGCCCCAACGGCGGTTACCCAGGTTATTGATGCCGCCAAGCAGGTTGCAACACCCGTTAGCTCCAGCATCAAAGGGCTGATTATGGAAATCGACCAGTCGCTGGTCACTCTGTCCGTCGGTTCCGCCGATGGCGTTACCCGGGGAACCGTCTTCCATGTAACCCGCGGAAGCGACTTCCTTTGCGATGTCACCGTAACCGATGTGGATATTAACAAAAGTGCCGGCGTGCTGGAAATGGTCCAGCAGCAGCCAAAAATCGGCGACGTCGTCTCAACTAAACTGTAACCCCTTGTAGGTTCACAAGATATGGCTAAACGAAAAACAGTAGTTCCAAGCGATGTGTATACGGCAATTCTGGCACTGGCGTTGCTGGCAGTTGTCTCCTCTGCCGCTTTTGTGGCAGTCAAATGCGGGCAGTATTATGGATGGTCGTCGCTATTTGAGGTTATTCAGACAACGTCGTGGTAACGGCGCCTCTGCCAGGTTAGTTTATTTTTAAGTTGCCGAACGGTTTTATCCGAAATATAATGTATTACGGACATAGAAACCGTTTTTTCTTTTATATAGAAGGGATTCAATGTGATACTGGATACCGTTCTTGGCTGGTTCAGCAAAGATATGGGAATTGATTTGGGCACCTGCAATACGCTGGTCTGTGTCCGGGGCGAAGGAATCGTTCTGAATGAGCCATCCGTTGTAGCCGTTCGCAAGGGTACCAATATCGTTCTCAACGATGGCGAAGCCGTCGGGCTGGTCGCCAAAGAAATGCTCGGCAAGACCCCCGGTTCCATCACAGCCATCCGCCCGATGAAAGACGGCGTAATCAGCGATTTTGAAATCACCGAGCGTATGCTCAGCTATTTTATCCGTAAAGTTCATGGCCGCGGCGGCATTTTCCGCCCGCGTGTTGTGATCGCCGTCCCGAGTGGGATTACCGCCGTGGAACGTCGCGCCGTCATCGACAGCGCTGAACGTGCCGGCGCCCGCAAGGTTTATCTGGTTGACGAACCGATGGCCGCAGGCTTAGGAGCTGGTTTGCCCATCACCGAACCGACCGCGTCAATGATTGTCGATATCGGCGGCGGCACCACTGAAATCGCCATTATGAGTTTGGGCGACATCAGCACCTGTGAATCCGTTCGCATCGGCGGCGATGACTTTGACGAATCGCTGATTAATCATTTAAAACGCACCTATAATCTCCTGATTGGCGAGCCGCGTGCCGAGCAGGTCAAAATACAGATCGGCTCTGCCGCCCCGCTGGAACAGGAAATGACTATGGAAATCGCCGGACGCGATACCATTTCCGGCCTGCCGCGTAAAATCGTCATTACTAGTGAAGAAATCCGTGAGGCCTTTCGTGAGCCGATAGCCGGCATCATCGAAGGCGTCATGCGGACGCTGGAGCGTGCCGAACCGGAACTGGCTGCGGACTTAATCGACAACGGCGTGTATATGGCCGGCGGCGGCTCTTTGCTGCGAGGGATGGATACGGTTATCTCCAACGCGACCGGATTAAAAGTGATGCATGCGGAAGACCCGCTGACCTGCGTTGCCCGCGGGTGCAGTGTTTATCTGGAAAATCTTGAGATTCTCAAAGAAGCTCTCGATCAATCCGGGTCCGGCTGGGACTAATAGAGAAGACGCCGCAGAAAAACAAAACTGGACGAACTTAAATTCTAATCTATGATATGGGATTTCGACACATTCACGCTTCAAGAGGTTCGTACTTCATCGGGTTGCTCATTACGAGTATCCTTGTGTTTTTGCTCCCCCAGGGTCTGACCAACTCCTTTTGCTACCTGTTCCACAATCTCCTTTCCCCCATGCTGAGCGTCGGATACAAGCTGTCAGTTGAAAACTTTCGCATGGCCGACAATGCCGAAGACCTCATCCAAAAAGAGCAGTACAACGAACTGTGGAAGAACTATAAGAACCTGGAATCCGAAAAGGCTGAGATTGAACGCCAGAATACGGCTCTTAGCCTGGTACGAAAACAATTCGGTCTGCCGAATTTCGCCTTGCTGACGGCAAAAGTTACGACCCTGCAGTTAGCCGCGCGGCATGAAGCGGTTGTCAGTCAGGGAAGCGTCCTATCGGTTCGGACCGGCCAGGTTGTTTTGTCAATGAACAAGAACAGTATTGTCGGGACGGTCAAAGACGCATCGGAAATCATCTCCCGGATTCAGCTTTTGACCGATTCGGCACATGTCATTGAAGTACGCATTCGCAGGGATGGGACCAATCTGGATATTCCGGCGCAAATGTTCGGCGACGGTAAAAAAGGCTGCCGCATTGGGTTTATCCCGCGCGACACCGATGTTCGTAAAGGCGATACCGTCTTTGCGGCGCCACGAGACGGCGTTTGTGATGTTCCGATTGTCGTCGGGGAAGTCACGCAGGTTTTGGCCGGCGACCAGGACCCGTCCGTGTGGGATATCCGCGTGCGACCGATTGAGGATTTGTCAACACTTCAAGAAGTCATTATCGTCATTCCGCTGACGGAGAAGAAATAAATAGTTATGCGATGGTTTTTATTCAGTTTGATTCTGCTGGCGGCGGCGATCCTCGACGCGGGGAACCTGCTGAACATTGTCGCATTGGGAAGCTGGCATCCACGCCCTTCAGTTCTGATTACCGTCCTTGTTTTCGTCAGTCTTTCAGCCCGGCACAATAACGCTATCAGCGGTGCATTTGCAACGGGGCTAACCGCCGATATTGTCGGATGGCTCATTGGGCCGCACCTGATCTGTTATGGGATTTTCGGGATGCTGCTGAACAGTATTGGCAGGGTTCTGGATATTCGCAGG
>CAYTHV010000021.1:0-26002 GCA_964437685.1 uncultured Pirellulales bacterium | reverse complement strand
GAGCACCGGCCCGACGGTTTGGACGGACTCCAGCCGCTGTATCAGGCCGTGGTGGTATTTTTTGCCTACCTGCTGACCGAATTGCCCGCCGGATGGCTCGAAGCATGGAAAACCGGACAGGAACGTCCCGATTTATTCTGGAAGATATTCTCGACAGCACTCTATTCGGCGATTGTCGCCCCGTTGTTCTGGTGGATACTGTCGCGCATCTGGGGGAGGATGGGACGACCTGAACACCGTTCCCATATCAGGTAGCTGTTATGTATCATCACCGATTAAAAATATTCATCCTTTTTTCTATTCTGACAATGTCCGTTTGCCTGGTACGGCTGTGGTATCTCCAGACCGCACAGGTCGATCAGTCTCGTCAGCAGATTTCGCGGCTGCGCATTTTGCCATCCAAGCAATTGCCGACCCTGCGGGGCAAAATCATCGATCGCAACGAAAACATTGTCGCCCGCGATGAGCCGTTCTTTTATCTTCAACTCAACTACCAATTAACCCGACTGCTTGACCCGCGTTTCTGGCAGGCCGAAATCCAGCGGAAAACCGCTTCCGGGCAAAGTCCGCAGGATGCAGAAGATGAACTTGTCGAAACCTACGCCGAGGAGACCGCAACAGTCAAAAAGGCGCTGGATTTTTGTGTCTATACCGCCGGAGCAGGCCGGGACGAAGTCGAACAGACCATTGCCGCAATTAATGATCGCATCTGGGAATTAGGACGATTCATTTTCTGGCGCCGCAACAACCCCGGCACTCCAACCAGCGAATATGCCAAAGTCAAAGATGATATCCCCGCCGCAAAAATTGTTAGCGTAGATTTGGATGTCATGCACCGCTCTTATCCAATCTTAGAACTATATGACCGGCCAACACTGATGGCAGCGCAAATTGAACTGACCGGAAGCAACGGTATTATTATCCGCTCCGAACCGAAACGTGTCTATCCTTTTAACGATGTCGCGCCGCAGATTATCGGCTGGGTCGGCCCGGTCCAGCAACAGGAAGCCGATACGCTGTTTTCCGACGACGCCTATCTGCGTTATCTCGACGGCGAAGTCAGCGGCAAATTCGGCATTGAAAAACTATGTGAAGCCCTTCTTCGCGGCAGACGCGGCGAGGTTACGTATGATCGTGAAAAGAATGAAATCTCACGCACCGAAGCTCAATTCGGACAGGATGTGCAGCTGACGCTGGATATGATGCTCCAGCGGAATATTCAGACGCTGCTTAGCGATCCAAATACCATAATTCCGGGATTTGGCGGCACCGGCGACACCGCCGCGGTCGTATTGGACGCTGCGACAGGTGATGTACTGGCAATCGTCTCGCTGCCGACATTTGATCTCAATCAGGCTCGGGGAGATTATAATACACTGCTCAAGGATTCAAGACGGCCGCTCATCAATCGTGCCCTGGAAGAAAATTATCCGCCGGGTTCTTCGGTTAAGCCGCTGATTCTTCTGGCCGGTCTTGAAGAACACAAGATTACCGCCGACGAAGTCATCAGTTGTTCATTTACCCTGCCGCCGACAAGCTGGCCCAAGTGTCTGCTTCAGTGGCGGAAACAATACTGTCACGATGCCCGCTGGGCGGAAGAAGGACAGGTTAATAACGGCCGCAACGCAATCCGCGGAAGCTGCAATGTGTATTTCTCGCAATTAGCCAATCGGCTCGACGGCGGCGATTTGCAGCGGTGGCTGTGGCTTTTCGGTTGGGGAACAAATGTTCTTGCACCCTGTGTCAGCCAGGAGACGCTAAGTCGATTATCCATTGACGACGATCTGTCAGTCTCATTCCGCCAGTCACCCGGAAGCATTATCGAGGGTATCCAAAAACAACCCTTTGCTGATATCGCCAACGCTGAGAAAATAAAGCCTAACGAAAAACGCTGGTGGGGTATTGGACAGGGCAATCTGCGTGCAACGGTTCTGCAAGTGGCCAATGCATATGCGGTATTGGCCCGGCGGGGCGTGTACAAACCCGCACGCCTGATCATCGACCCGAACGACCCGATGAATGAAAAACCCAGTAGACGACTTCCAATTCATCCGGCAAATCTGGACGTTGTCTATGACGGCATGCACGCGGTCGTGAACGAACGGGGCGGCTCGGCTTATGATGCATTCGAAAGCAGCGGCTTAACCTCCCGCGGAATGACAATCTACGGCAAAACCGGCTCAACGGAACGCCCCTACCACGCCTGGTTCGCCTCGTTTGTAACCGATCAGGCAGGTCGGGCAATTGCCCTTGCAGTGATCGTCGAGGGAGGACAAAGCGGCGGCAAAGATGCAGCGCCGCTGGGCAGAGAGATTATCCGGCTATGCAACGAGGCGGGATTTATTGGGCATAAAATCAAAGATTAAAAATCAAAAAGCAAAAATACAACTCAAAAATAAAAAAGACTTGCGCAGTGTCACGCATTATTGCTGTTGCGCAGGATTTTTAATCAGCGTTGTTGTCGCGGCGGAAAAGACATGAATGGGGCCGCGATCCAATTGCACAATCAGTCCTTCCGCAGGATCAATGCCCAGACAGGTGCCGCAGTAGATTTTGCCATCCGATTCCAGTTCTATGCGAGACCCTATCTGCCGATTGTGACGCTGCCACTGAGCCGCTAACTGAGCGGGCTTTATAATCGCAAGACCCAGCCAGTATTCCATTTGCTCCAGCAGGGTTCGAACCAAGTGATTGCGATCAACTCTCTGGCCGGATTCGACGTCCAGACTGGTCGCCGGAGCGTCCATCGAACAGGCTTCGAAAAATTCCCTGCCCTGATGCACATTGATTCCAATACCGATGACCACAGCGTCTTTCTTCGACTCAATCAAAATGCCGGCGACTTTTTTGCCGTTTAATAGAACGTCATTGGGCCACTTGACCGTCGCATCCAAACGGCACACCGCCGCGATGCTTTCGGCGACAGCCACCGGTACAGCAAGCGTCAAAAGGGACGGCGATTGCCAGTTGCGTGGGATAACGAGTGAACAGAGGATACTCTGACCGGATTGACTGTGCCAGACCCTCCCACGTCTGCCGCGACCCGCGGTTTGCTGTTCGGCTAAAACGCAAAGCCCCTCACTGCCCGCTTGCCCAACATACTCCCACGCCGCGTCATTGGTACTTGCCGCCGTTTCCAGCAGTATGATTTTACGCCCAAGGCGGGAGGTCTTCAGACCCGATTGAATTGCATTGATTGAAAGTTTATCCATCATAAAGACGTGTTATATGTTGTGTAAGAACGATAACCCTTTTAAGAAAAACCGCGTGGGCATAGCCCACCCTACCGACTACCGGCCACCAATTATTCTTTGACAGAAGACTCTTTCCCGTGTCTAATCCATTCGTTGTATCCAATAACCATTTTTTTGGAATGCATATCAAACATCCAGATAGATGCAATAAAACTTATAATAAAAAACACGGTTAACAAAAAACGCAATGTGATGGTAATCAAAGTACTTTTAAACAACCTTTTGCTAAATCCTATAATGGCGAATATCAGACATATAATGGTGAGGAAATAGCAAAGAGTTATAGATTCATCTGCAGTATGATTTTCCCAAAGTTGTTGATTAAAGTCATTGAAAAAACAATTATACTTGTTGGCAACAAAATGAAGTTGGTTTACAGAAAAGAAACCAGCTAAAAATACCATTGATAGATAAGCAAATATTTTTTTCATAATAATCTAAGTTTCGTAGGGGAGGCTATGCCCACGCGGCCTTTTCAAGCCGCATAGACGATTTTTCCAGTTCTGAGAATTTCGTCATAAAAAAAATTTTCTGCGTCACTCAATTCAATCAAAACCGGCTCAATACGTAAATCAATATCACGGCGAAGCCTAAAAAGACCTGACGCATTTTCAAGATAATCTCCGGAAAGTCTGTCACAGACCACCGCAATATCAATATCACTGTTTTCCGACGCCGTTCCGTGCGCGTATGAACCATACACGATAATCTGTTTGGGATGATAGCATTTCGCAACACGATCGGTATATGCCTGTATTTTGTCTATAACATCTTGATAAATCATCGAAATCTTTAAACTAATACAATTCTTGATTAATTCAACAATTTTCCAATCGATAATCTAAAATCTACAATCACCAATCCTATCGATCCAGCCCAATATCCACCGCGACCGCCGAATGGGTAATGGCGCCGATGGCGATACGATCCACGCCGCAGGAGGCGATTGCCAGAACATTATTCAGCGTGATGCCGCCGCTGGCTTCAAGAAGCGGCGTTTTGCCGCACATTTCATTGCGCATCTGGACGGCGTGCTTAAGCTGCCATTGCCCCATATTGTCCAGCAAAATCACATCAATGCCCGGTATTGTCAAAACCCGGTCAAGCTGATTATCGACATGGTCCACTTCGACAACAACATATTTGACGCCTTTGTGCTTCGATACCTGTTCAATCATCTTACACAACTGGGGTTCGAATTTATCACTCAGTTCCGCCCAGTGATTATCCTTGAACATCACCGCTTCGCCGAGGTTCATACGATGATTATACCCGCCGCCGCATCGGACGGCATATTTTTCCAGCTCGCGCCAGCCGGGGATGGTTTTGCGGGTGTCATAGATTTTGGCTTTGGTGCCGTGAATCGCGCTGACAAATTTCCAGGTCATCGTACTGATACCGCACAGCCGCTGGAGGAAATTCAGCACCACACGTTCGGCGGACAGCATCGCACGGAGCGGCCCTTCAATCACGCCAAGCCGATTGGCAACGCTGGCGCGGCAGCCGTCCTCAATCAGGACACGCAGCTTGAGCCGTTCATCATACAGCTTCAAAACCTGCTTAACGACTTCCATTCCGCAAACGACAATCTCTTCGCGCGTTACCAGATGCGCTTTGCCATGTTCATCCTCTGGAATGCAAATTTCGCTGGTCGGGTCGCCGGCGCCGAAATCTTCCTCGACGGCCATTTTAATCAGCGGCAAGATTTGTTCCATATCCAACGGTTTAATCGCACGTTTTACAACTCGTTCTCCCATTGTGTCCTCTTGAAAGTTCTTAGTTCGTAGTTCTTAGTTCGTAGAAAAACCTGTATTCCTGCATTCCTACATTCTTAAGTTCTTAAGTTCTTTCGTATCTGCACGCTGCGGGCGTGAGCATCCAGCCCTTCGGTTTGTGCCAGCCGGATCACATCGTCGCTGTTTTGCTCCAGCATCCGGGCGTCGAAGTGAATGACGCTGGTGGACTTGATAAAATCGTTGCTGCTGAGCGGGCTGAAAAAGGTACTGGTCTGCCGCGTCGGCAATGTATGGCTCGGGCCGGCGATATAATCGCCAACCGCTACAGGGCTGTACGGCCCGATGAATATGGCGCCGGCATTGAGCAGACGCTCGCTGATCGCCCGGCTGTCGTCGCCGCACTGAACCTGTAAATGCTCGGCGGCAAAGGTATTCGCCCAGTCAATGACCTGATCCATGGTTTCCAAAACAACAATGCCGCTGTAGGCCAGAAGACATTTTCGCGTCGCTTCCGCCCGTGCCAGCAGCGGAACCTGTTTTTCCAATTCAGCCAGTACCTGTTCGGCCAGACGGCGGCTGTATGTGACCAAAATTCCAGCGCCGGGGTCGTGTTCGGCCTGGCTGAGCATGTCGGCGGCAACCCATGCGGGATTGGCCTTTTCACTGGCGACAATCAGCACATCACTGGGGCCGGCAAACGAATCGATATCCACCAGACCGTAGACTTCCTTTTTGGCCAATTGCACCACATCGTGGCCGGGGCCGACAATTTTATCCACCTTGGAAATCGTCTGCGTTCCCCATGCCGCCGCAGCGACGGCCTGCGCCCCGCCAAGACGATAGACCTCGCTGATTCCCAATTCATAACACAAACCGAGAATCACGGGGTGAATGCTCCCCTGCCATCGCGGGGGCGAGAGAACGACAATCTCTTTAACGCCGGCAACCTGAGCGGGAACGGCGGTCATAATGACCGTGCTCGGCAAAGGAGCGCTGGCTCCGGGGATGCAAACCGCCACCCGCCGAAGAGGCCGATAGCGAACCCCCGGATGCGGTGGCTGATTGCCGATGAAAATCTCCGACTGATACCGGCGGACGTTGGCAATTGACTTTCGCAGCGAAGTCAGCAATTCTTTATCGAGACCAGCGTGAGCCTGCTGAAGCTGGTCAGGAGCAATGCGAAACTGGTCGGCTGTCAGCTTAATTTTATCGAATTTTTCGGTATAGTCCGACACCGCCGCATCGCCGCGATGGGCGACATCTTCAACGATGGCACGGACATTTTGCGCCAGTTGGCCGCGCGTCTGGAGGAACGCACGCATCGAATGTTCGTTGAGCAGACCACGAACCTTTGCCTGAAAATCGGTATCCTTTGAATCCATTAAAATGGCTTGCAGCGTTTGACTCACTGAAAATCCTTGTGCTTAAGGAGCAAAATTGTGATTGGAATAAGTGCGTACCGCCCGATACAGCAGCAGGTATTTTTTGCCCTGACACTCGGTCATGATGCCGGAAATCGTATACCGATACCGGCCAAGGCCGCGAGACAGCTTTTCTTCCGTTTTTTCAAGCGTCAGACAGGGCAAAAGAATATAATCTGTTTTTTCAACATTTCTGCCGAACGCATCGGGGACAAAAAACTTCGTTTCACCCAATGTTAGATACCCGGCTTTGCCGATCAGCGAAAATTCGCGTCCATCCGGAGTTACCGCCGTTTCACTGAGCCGAACCAAATCCACACGCGGCTGTGTACGCAGAATTTTCAGCCATTCGGCAGGGATCACTTCGTCGGTATTGGGGTCCGCATTGGGATCGGCAGTCTCAACAGGTGTTTCCGGCTCTGGCTCAACCGGAACCGGCTGCGGCCTGGTCAGCGGTAAAACCTGAATCGGGAAAAGATAATTTTTTTCATGATACTGGGTCAGAATGCCCCAGATACGCACCGTCATTTCCTTTTTATCGCCGGCGATGGAATGTATCTGCCCAAGACCGCTCGAAGGCAAAATCGGCAGCGGCGTGCCTTTATCAAGAACCGTCTTTATATAAGTCAAATCCACAGACGGAACAAATATCCAGTCCTCACCCGATGATTCGCTTTTTGTCGCGACGCCTTCGATGCCGTTAACGACAAAGCCTTCCGGCATTAACGTCTCGGCCTGCATCGCCGCAGTTAGAGCCGCACAAAAAACAAAACATAATTTCACATATCGCATCATTTTGTATTCGCCTGAAAATATCCAACCAATGCGCCAACCGCCTGGCCGACGTTATCAACGACCATAATGCATTCGGCACAGCGTGGATTCGCCTGGGTCATAACCTGCACCACCGGCTCCCAAAATTCCCGAAAAACCACAATCGGCTTGCCGGCGGTTTCGAAGCCTTTATTTTTGTGTTCCCAGACATACGCCAGTTCCAGCAGCGTTCCTGTGCCGCCGGGTAATACCACATATCCGTCGCCTAACTCGACCAGCTTCATCAAACGCATATCCAGAGCATCGGTCGAAATTTCCTTTGTCACATAGTCGTTGGCTTTGCTGCGGCGAAACGCCTTGCATGTTACACCATAGACACATCCGCCCGCCAAGGCGGCGCCCTGTGCGGAAGCACGCATGGTGCCGCCATAGCCGCCGTTAACAATCGCAAACCCCGCGGACGCCAACTGACGCCCAAGCTCATGAGCGAATTGGAAAACAGATTCGCTTTCATCGGCTTTGCTGGTTCCGAAAACAGCAATCTTTCTGCCGTTATGGGTCATCGCCGACCTGCCATTTTCTTGGTATAGTTCAGCAAACCAGCATTCAGCAGAATATCCCGATCCCGCTGTGTAAGGCTGAGTTTCGCTTTAAATGTAAAGCCTGCCGTGGAATCCTGAACATCAACGATGTCCTGCCCGCGCAGTGCGTTCAAAAGTTCGGGAATCAAAATTGTATCGTCAGGATTGATCTTGTCGTAATCAGCCGGATCGACAAACTCCATCGGCACAATCGCGAAATTAATCAGGTTGGCCTTGTGAATCCGTTCGATGCTCTTGGCCAAAACCACCCGCACACCCAGATACATCGGGCACAGCGCCGCATGCTCACGGCTGGAACCCTGCCCGTAGCTGTCGCCGCCGACAACAATCCCGCCAAGGTTCTGCGATTTAAAATGCAGCGCCCGCTCGGCAAAGGTCGGCTTGCCTTCTTCATTGAAGCAGTGAAAGACGTATTTGGAATATTGCGGCACATTGGAACGATATTTCAAAAATGATCCGGCCGGCATAATGTGGTCGGTCGTAATTTTATCGCCGCATTTGAGCAGCACCCGGCCATCCAGATTTTCCGGCAATGGACGCGGCGATTCCGGAACGACAATCGTCGGCCCGCGATGCACGTTCGCTTCGTGAACTTTATCCAGCGGCACCGGCGGAATCAGCATGCTGTCGTCAATCAAGAATTCACGCGGCGCTTTGATCTTCGGATATTTAATCCCCATCAGCGTTCGCAGATTGCGGGGGTCAACGAACTCGCCCATAATCGCCGAGGCAACCGCCGTTTCCGGACTGACCAGATAGCACATATCGCCCTTAGTACCCGTCCGTCCGGCAAAATTCCGATTAAAGGTTCGCAGCGTTACGACGCCATCGGCGGGAGAGAACCCCTGCCCGATGCACGGCCCGCATCCGGATTCAATAATGCGTGCGCCCGCGGCAATCATATCCGCCAGTGCGCCGTTTCGTGCCAGCATCTCCAGCACCTGTCGGCTGCCCGGGGCAACACCGAATTCAACCATCGAATCAATCTGTTTGCCGCGAAGCACCTCGGCAACCAGCATCATATCGCTATAACTCGAATTGGTACAGCTTCCGACAATCACCTGGCCGACTTTAATGCCTTCCAGTTCGCTGACCGGCTTGATATTATCCGGCGACGAAGGACAGGCCGCCATCGGTTCAACTTCCGACAGGTTAATCGGTATCACACGGTCATACTCTGCACCGGGGTCGGCATGCAGCGGCTGATAGTCCCGGCTGCGATCCTGGGCCTCCAGAAAAGCGCTGGTCATATCGTCGCTTGGGAAAATACTGGTTGTAACGCCCAGCTCGGCGCCCATATTGGTAATCGTCGCCCGCTGGGGAACCGTCAGCGTCCGGACGCCGGGGCCGAAATACTCCACCACACAGCCGACATTACCCTGCGTAGTCATAATATTCAGCAGCGTAAGAATCACATCCTTACTCGAAACCCATTCGTTGAGTTTGCCGGTCAGTTCCACGCCGACAACTTTCGGACAGGTCATATAGAACGGCCCGCCGCCCATCGCGACCGCGACATCCAGCCCGCCGGCGCCGATAGCCAGCATGCCCATTCCGCCGCAGGTAGGCGTATGTGAATCGCTGCCCAGCAAAGTTGTTCCGGGCATGGCGAAGCGTTCGAGGTGAACCTGGTGACAAATGCCGTTGCCCGGGCGCGAGTGCCATGCGCCATGCTTGGTCGCAACGGTTTGCAGATACAGGTGGTCGTTATGATTTTCCGAGCCAAACTGCGCCATATTGTGGTCAACATAGCTGACCGAAAGCTCTGTGCGCACTCGTCCGACATCCATCATTTCAAACAGCAAAAATGCCGTTGTCCCGGTCGCATCCTGCGTCAGCGTCTGGTCGATCCGAATTCCAATAGGATTTCCGGCTTTCAGCTCACCTTCAACAAGGTGCTTGTGCAATATTTTATACGTCAGCGTCTGGTTCATCTTCAAGCCTTTATCATAAAAGAAGTTACATCTTTTTGCGCAACAATTCCCGCAGCCTTGGTAACACCTTAATTTATCACAGTTTTGTCGCAAAAACAATCTATTATTATGGGAAAAAACACCCTGAAAATGGGGCTATGAAATGGATGTGCAATTTCAAATCCCTCCGAAAATCGCTGTATTGGGGCAAACTACTGATTTTTCAGCCAGTTTCCGGCGAATAACGCAACGTCTGCAAGGTCAACCTTGCCGCTGTGATTTAAGTCCGTGGCTTGACAGAACTGGTTTTCGGCCGTGCAGCCATTATCGAGCCAGTGCGACAGCAATAACATCAAATCTTGTGTATTGACCTGCCCATCTGCGACTAAATTGCTGAACTGCGGCTCATATCCGACAGGACGAGTCCAGTGGTCAACAAATAACTCCAGATCGATAATGTCAATATTTCCATCATAATCCAAATCGCTCCCGCTGCAAAAACCGTTGGCCGAAACACAGGTGTTATCCAGCCATCGCAGAGCAAACCGCGCATAATCGGCGATATTGATTTGCGTATCCGGGCGAAAATTGCTGCAATAAGATGAATCGCACGGACGAACGTAGGCCAGCGATATTACAACTGGCGGATTGCATGGAAATTGTGAAAGCGATGGACTGACATAGCAAATTTGAATATTTGAGATTGCTTCCACAACATTCAAGCCCTCGACGACTTGACCAAAAACACAGTACCCAAAACCATCCGAATAATTTTCGCGGTCAAGTCTCGTGTTGTCCTGAAAATTGATGAAAAACTGCGATGTCGCCGAGTTCGGATCGCCTGTTCGGGCCATGGCAATCGTACCCCGGACGTTACTTAGCCCATTGTAACTTTCGTTGATTATTGGAGCAGATGTTATTTTGTTCGGGTCTTTTGAAGCCGGATAAATAGTATAGTCAATTTTGTAAAATCCACCGCCCTGAATCACATCCAATCCTTGCCCCAATAGGTTTTTCTTCTCTGCCCGGTGAAACAGCAAATTATCATAAAAACCGCTATTGACATACCCCAGAAAGTTGTCCACGGTAATCGGAGCCTCGGCGGGATAAAGTTCTACAGCGATGTTGCCCAGATTCGTTTCCAAAACCACCACAGGATTGTCGGCGGCGGCGCACTGCACCCATGCCAAAACCAACAGCAACACGCAAGACCGATAATATCTTTTCATCAACCCCATTCCGGACAATACACCCCCGAAATTTCACCGCACCACCATATTGACAGATTTGTATTGTACCAAAATAAGATATAAAAATCAAGACTTTCCGTATCTCGTTTACCACCCTCACATTACACAAAAAACTTCCCCAAAAACTAATTTTGCCATTTTATCATTTTGTGTCGGACCATGGTGGTCGGCCAAGACTCCGTTCACGCTCTTCCCATTTTAACAACGTGTTGCGGATATTGATATCAAAGAGATGAACCAGAACAATAGTTCCAATGACAACAACAACTGTGGCAACCAGAACCCACTTGCTGATTTGCTGTTCCCGACTAAGAAAAGACATTCCGGCACCGGTCAACATCAGGCTCAAGCCAATGATGGTTCCGAGCGTAGGAAAGACAAGCAGGTGAGCAATAACTATCAGGGCAATGCTGCCAGCAAATATCCAGGCTGCACACAGACTGAGAGTATGGGCGAAAGTTCTGAGTTCTTTGGTTTCATGGGCAATTCCCTTGATTTTAAGAAAATGATTTATCACAACATAGAATGCCTGCAGGCCGTTCTTGCCCAAGCCATCTATCATCAGTTGATTATTCCTGCCTGCGGTACGAAATTCAAAGCAATGAATCTCAGTGTGCATATTTGACACAGGATATGTTTCAAAATGGGCCGCTTCAATATCGCCCCAGGCATAGCTTCGCTCACCACTACGATCAATAACCCGAAAACCCTTTTCTGAAACATGGAGTTTTTTCAGTTCTGTTTTTCGGAAAAAAGGAAGGGTTACAAGAATGCCCATAAGTATAGCTCCTCCGCCACCCCATTCGGCAAGACAAATCCAGTCAGCAGCCCTGCCATATTGAAACCACAACAAAAACCCTATCACAGCACCACAGCCGATACCTGTCGGTATCAGCCTCCACCAAGGCTTATCCGGCTTATCGGCGATATCGGTCTTAAAGACAATTTCGCCAAATTCTTCACCGGCATCGTTTTCAGTATCCCCTTTGAAATATTCTTCATTATCCATATTCTTCTCGTATAGCATGGTCTAACTCAGTTAGGCCGCGGCATTCAATTTCATCATTCCATACTCTCGCCCAGTTTTAAGTTTTCCTTCCTCATTATAAGCCTTTTAACAATCTACAATTTTATATCCCCATCCCAACCTGTGCAAGACATTTCTTCCCCTAAAAATAGATTGTTTTCACTCATAATTCCGGCTCCAGACTTCTAAACTTTTAAAAGTGTTGGGGAATCTTAAAAAACTACTTGTGTGTATTTTGTTCGCATCATATAATATGAAAGGCGCAGGAGAGAAATCCGGCCCGAGGGAGAAAGAGGGGAAACCAGACATAAAAAGGAGGAATACAGATATGCAGGAATACAAGAATACAAAACAAACCCAATTTGGGCAAGCACGGGGGCTTGCCCCTACTCCGAACTTCGAACTACGATCTCCGAACTTTCTGCAAAACGAACCCAATTCGACCATTTTACAATCGGCAATTTCCAATCTAAAATTTCAAAACGAACCCAATTTCCCGCATTTTTACATCAATTTCGAAGATTCTATTTTTCAATTGTCAATTGTACATTGTCAATTCCGCCGCTTCACGGCGGAAAACGAACCCAATTATCCAACCCCACCAATCTACAATCTAAAATTGCAAAACGAACCCAATTTCAAGACCCCAAAAATCTACAATCTGTAATTTACATATTCGCTTGCCCATACCGGCGGCAAGAGGATATACTATAGGCAATTCAGGTATAGTTACTGGCGGATGCGCAGATGAAACGACAAACAGAGAAAATTCTTCCGGAAGTCATACGGTACCGGCTGGACGTGGTGTTCGCGGCGGCGGCAATGACGATATTGGCCGGTCTGATTGTGCCAATCCCCCTGCGCGGGCTGGATATCGCATGGATTTGCAGCGTCTGCCTTGCGGCGGCGGTTATCCTGATCTGCATCGCGGCCAAAAGCTGCCGTGACCTTCAGGGATTTGGGGTGCTGCTGGGCATCCTGTCACTGCTGCGGATTGGGCTGATCGCCATGACCGTACGGAAAATCCTGCAGGAACAGACCGCCGGCGTCGTGGTGGACATTGTGGGGAAGGTTTTTTTGCATACCGGAGTGATTACCGCAGGCATTTTGGGAGCGCTGCTGGTTCTGATTTGCGTCTGGATTGTCTTTCTGGCGGCCGGCCAGATACGCCGGTCGGTACGAAACTATTCGGATGAGGTACTGCCGATCAAACGCGTCGGCTTGCAGGCGGATTTGAGCTTGCACACAATCTCACATGAACAGGCCCGCGCGGTGCTTGAAAAAATCCGGGCGGAAATGCGATTCTTCGGGTCGATGGGGGCGATTGCCGTTTTGATGCGATGCGAGGCGATTGCCGGAGCGGTCATGATTGTCGTAGCCCTTGGAATTAAAGCAACCACGGATATTGCAGCCGCCGGGTACAATGCGGAAATGATGGAGACGCTGGCCGCTCAGACGGCGGGGTTGGCCGTCATCGCCGCGATCCCCGCGGTCGCTTCGGGGTGGAGCTGTGGCGGATTGCTGAGCAAAAAAAACCTCTGTCTGAATGCCACCCCATCGGAGGAAACAGATACAGGCAAAAATACCCCCCTGGGTGAAATAGCATCAAATACCTCCGGCACGGCGGAATTACTGAACCCGGACTTTGTTCAAAAAGCTCAGGAGCTATCGCAGCGGACAGAAAAAATTGTGGACTTCGAACCGGAAAAAGAAGAGGAACCCACGGTTGAGTATTCACTTTCGCCGCTGGATTACAACCGGCCGGAGATATACTATCAGCAATTGGCAAAAGTTGCAGCGGAACTGGAGGCGGCCCCCGGTGAAGCGATTTTACTGAGTTGCCTTTCGGAAAGTTCACTGGGTGTGCAGGCGGCAATCAATACTGCCGTCAGTTTGGCAGGCAAGGGAATTCGGACACTGCTGATTGACGCTGAACCGCTGCGCAGCGCTGCGGCCAAAGTGTTCGATCTGAATCGCGCGACGACGTTAACTACCCCGCAGAAGACCTGCATTGAAAATCTGTCTGTTTTCACCGCGGGGGATACGGATATATACGCTGTTCAAAGAACCGGCTCGGCGATTGAACACCTTTATCCGAAATTTGATAAGATTATCATCTATGGGCCGGGCATGGCGACGTTATTTGCGGAAAAGGCGGGAAGCCGTTTGCATACGATCTTATTTGTCCAGCCGGAGCCGAATCGCAATAACGCGGATATTCCAAAACCCATCACACAATACCGGTCGCTGACTATTGTACCATTGCTCAAAACGCCAGCGTAAAAGTGCTTTAGCTCATCGCACTAATGCCGGAGAATTGCTGCTGGATTTGTGTCAGCATCGCCTCAAGCCGGGCGTATTTCAGTGTGAGCCGTGTTTCCACTTTTTCAAGCCGGACCTCTTCATCTTCAATTCGATCTTCCAGCCTTGAAATCTGCTCGTCAACGCTTTTTTTCGCAATCGGAACACGGCCTGTGGATAGAAGCATACTATCAACCGACTCATAGAGCGCACCGGCAACGCCCTGTTTAACCTGAATGGACGCATTCAATGTGCCGGTCTTGCTGGTGTCCACCGTCAAGTTCAGGTCGAACTCCGGATAGAGCGGCTTGCCCGAAGAGTTGGTCTCTGAACTGCCGCGGATGGTATCGCCATCAATTATCATATCGCGCCAGGTTGATCCACTGGTCAATTTAATCTTTGCCGAGGTAATTGTCCCGGCACCATTCACTTCAACCTGTACATCATAGGCGCCGGCTGTGGTGTACTTGCTGGCGGCATAGAATGAAACATACGCCGCGTCATTGCCGGAAGATATACCGGTTTTCTGAGCACCAATCAACGAAAGCACATCGAGATAGTTTTCGCTGATCGCTTCATCAAATTCTTCAGTATCAAACTCCAGTGTCCCCTCGGCATCGATAGTAAGCCCAATATCGCCGGCCTTGGTGAAGGTGTCGTTTTCGCCAAAACCGCTGGCTATCAGGGTAAACGGGTTTTTGATCAGACTGCGAATGCTGGTCAGGCTATACTCACTCGACAGAATACCGCTTGTTTTTGTCTCCGTGTCATATTCGGTGGTTTCATCCAGATACGAGATCACAGCGTTGTAGCTTTCAACCATCGCACTGATTTTTTCCTTGAGCTGCTTGGTATTGCGGGTCAGGTTGACTTCAATATCTTCGTAGCCGTCGGTATCATTGCCGGTGGTCGCGTGGAGCTTGAGCGTCACGCCGTCAATAACATCATCTACGGTATTCGAACTTCGGCTAATCCAGTTGGCCGCGCCGGAGGGATAATCATCGACTTTGATCAGGGAATTCTGGGCTGATTGCGTTTCCGTAAATGTGCCGGCGGCAAGGGATGCGATATTTGCCGTCTTGCTACCGCCAGCGGTGGTCTGTGAAATGGTCGGCAGCATCATCGCCGCCGAAGAACCCGTGCCGGCGACAAAAGACATTGAAATCGTCATTTGGCTGACGCCGCTGGTTTTATCTGTGATCTCAAGCTGGCCATCCTGATAACTTACGGCTACCGTATCGCCAAAGGCAGAGCTTATCTCCTTAGTCAGGTCCTCGATGGTCGTATATTTCGTTACATCAAAAGAAAAATCCACCGCAGTTCCATCATGCCTTGTCCCGGTTATTCGAATCTGGTCGGCAGTTGAGCCGCTTTCGATAGTTCCGGAAAAACCATCCAAATCTTTGAGCCTTGTGGTCTTGGCAGCATTGGAACCGTTCTGCGTCAGCGTGGTCTGGGCAGTATGCACTTCGGTGTTACTGGCATTGACATTGATCTGAAAGTCTTCGCCGCTTTCACTTCCGGACAGAACCAGATGCCACTGGTTACCATCGCCGCTATCATATTTTAATAAGCTGGCGTTGACACCCGGGTTGTCAGGATCGCTATTGATCTGGTTAACCAAATCCTGTAATGTCGTATCTTCCGTGGTTTGTATGACCCGCTCGGTATTATTGTATGAATAGATGAAATTGCCGGCGCCGACATACGAGGTCGAATATTCAAAACCATCATGAACCCAGCGTTCGGCAGTGGCCAATTGCTTGACCTGAACCGTGTGATTACCTTCTGTGGCACTTGAACTGGCATCGGCGGTGATAACATCTTCATCACTGGTCGTCACATTATATGCTTTAAGCTTGCTGGTATCGGATATATTATTCAAAGCCGACTTGAAAGTACTCAGCTTGCTATTCAGTTCGCTAATGGCAGACTGTTTTTCCTCAACTTTAGCGAGACTGGTTTCGTACGCAGTTTTTCGCTGGTTTTCCACCGCCATTAACTGCGTAATAATAGAGCTGGTGTCAATCCCGGTCGAAAGACCTGATAAGCTTATGCTACCCATAATCTATACTCCAAAACGAGTTTGTCTATCTTTTTCATACCAATTACTATCTTTCTCTCTCTTAATTATCGGCAAAATACAGGCCCACTAAACATGATTTCCTACACATAAGGTCCTATATTTTGAGGCATATTGTGCGAATATTTCGCCGCCCCTGCCGGAATTTCGATTGGCGTGCGACTGGAAGACATTGGAAACAAATTGGCGATATTTTGCATCCCTTTCCAATGGTACGACTTTTTGAAGTGGAGGACACAAAAGTTCGCCGGCATAGGATTTTACCATTTCTTCCAAAGCCTGAGCGGTAACCTGATTTCGGCGAATAAATCGGTGGCTGTTGCCGGCGGGGTTGATGCGGTAATGGTATCCCGCGGCGCCATCGACCCGCTTGAAGCGAATTTTCAGCGCATTTCTTGTCAGAAAATCAAAGTCTTCGACGGCGTCGAGATCACGATAGAGGCCCGTCTTTGCAAACAATTCTTTCCGCTTGAGCGAACCTGAATTGGCAATCGGTGAAAATCCGTTGATAAACAAAAACGCCGGCAAGGTTCGATTGTCTTCAAAGTTCTGGTAATCCCAGCGATCCTGGGCATACTGTTTTTGTGGGTCGTTAAGTTTCAGCGACGCCGGGTAATAATAATCAAAGCCGGGGTGTGCGGCGGCGAAATTGACCATCACTTCGAGATAGTTCGGCTCAATCGTATCATCAGAATCGACACCGATAACAAATTCGCCGCGGGCTTCCGCAATTGCCCGATTCATTACGGCGGCAAAGTTTTTATGATCCTGACGGATGAACCGAATTCGAGAATCTTTATATGTCCCGACAATCTCTGCCGTCCGGTCGGCGCTGCCATCATCAATAATCAGCAGTTCGAAATCGCGGAATGATTGCATCAGGACAGAATCCATTGCTTCGCGAATATATTTTTCCGCGTTGTAAGCTCCCATATAGACTGTGACGAGCGGCTTGTTATTCTGCTGAATGGATAGTAAGCCGCGATACGTCGATGATGCGGGCGACTGAATTTTCGTCGCATCGGCGAAGATGTCCGTGTTGTGCTTATGACGCAGGTATAACTGATTTTGCTGCGGCGGCGATGTACTGCTGTCAGCATTATGATAACACGCCGCTGTCGGCCAGTCTATTGCTATATCACGGCGATTGAAGGCGCGTATCATACGCCAGAGTAAATCGGCGTTTTCATCGCCGGACAGCAAAGGATCGTAGCCCCCCGCCGCACGCCATGCCCACAGGATAAAGGCAGAGGTACTGCAAAGACTAAAAACATGACTGGTCTTAAAAGCTTCTATGATTGAAGCGATATAAGTATCAGCTATTGAGATATTCTCATTGAGGAAGACGATAATCTGTCCGCGGGCAAACCAGGCACCGATATTGCGCCCTTCGCTGCGGCCAAAGTTAATCGGGCAAGGAATGATGCAATCGACTTTGTCAACGTCGCCTTGAATATCCGCATCGTTATTGCTAACGACGATGGTTTCAAAATTCTGCACTGTCTGAGAGGACAGGGAATTTAAGAGCTTCGCGATATTTCCCGACTGTGCGGTGATAATTACAGAAACCCGAGGAGATGCTTTTTCAGAACGACGGTCGATGACGGGCAGGCTGGAGTAATCCACCTGAGTTTGATACTGCGTTATCAGCCGCAGAGCGTCAACAAAATTGCCATTGTCAAAGGCCTGCTGCGCTTTCATAAAAATCCGGATTTTTTCGACCAGCAACATCGTTGCCCGCTCGGCAGCACGACGAGGCGACAATGAACCGCTCACGGGAGTTTTCGCCCTTCGCTGCATTGCGGCGGCTTTGGCGGCCTGCATCGATTGCCTGCCGATGGAGCCGGTAATGGGGGCGTGGCCGATGGATGTCGGCAGTTCCCGGTACAGATACAGGGGCTGGTTGACAAATTTGAGCCTTGTTACCTCTTCCAGCTTGTAGCTGATGTCTTTATCCTCGGCATACAATACGGATTCATCGTAGCCGGAGGTTTTGAGATAATCCTGAAGCTTGAACGTTTTAAAATGGCTGACGCAATTGACATCAAGATTGGTTTTGCCGGCGGGAATCGCCTTGCAGAAGCCGAGTCTTGTCGGAGCGAGGTTTTCATCGCAGGCGACAAACTGGGAATAGATAAGGCCGCAATCAGGGTTATTGATGTGCTGCTGATACATTGTTTCCACGGCATTGAGCAACAGGCAATCATCACTGTCTAAAATGCCGAAATAATCTGATTTGACATTGGCGATGCCGGTTTTCAGGGCGGCCGTATAGCGGCGATTCTGCGGATGCTGAATCAGCCTGATACGTACATCACTGAGATAAGTCTTAATTTTCTCAACTGAATTATCGGTTGAGGCATCATCAACAATAATCAGTTCCCAGTCTTCGAAAGTCTGGTTTACGACCGACTGGACGGCCTGGTCGATAAAACGGACGTTGTTGTAATTGGCCATGACGATGGAGAATTTGGGGCGGCAAGTCGGGTTGGCCGTCGATATGCCGCTTTCTTGATCCACGATGGATTTAAAGTGCAGTTTGACTTCCTGATGCGCCCCCTGCGGCGTAAAGCCGGCGTACTTTGTTATATCGATTATCAAGCCATCCGAAAAATGATTCGCAAGCTCCTGCGAGGTGTAATTGTGAATGGTGCCGTAGATATTATTGTGTTTTTGCTGAACCACATTAACGGGGGCACAAAATGTCACAGACTGGCTATAGCAAAGCAGAAGCGGCCTGAATTTGGCATAGACTTTCGCATGTGTCGCTATCGCCCCTTCGAACAGGTTTGGATTACTGAACGGCAGACGCTTAATAAATTCGATAATATCCTGTGTTCTGTAAACCGAACTGGAAACCTCCAGCGGATAACCAAAATCATTATCGGCGCCGACCCAGTTATATTTGACAATCTCATTGTTTAATCGCGAAAACAAGGGGAGTTTTTGTGAGCAGCGGTGAGGATAACAATACATGGTGTTTTCGCCCAGCCGCAGCGAAAATCCCAGTGCTGCAGGTTCAGCATTTAAAGCATCAATAGTATCTCGCAGGTTAAATGGCTTTACGAAAATATTATCATCCACAAGGAACAGGATATAGGTTCCTTTTTCAATGACAGAGATGACCTGTTCCCTGAAATTCGTTTCTTCGATGAAACGAATGTTCGGAAATCGCGTTTTCAAACTATCATATTGCCGTTGATGTACCTGATTCGACGCTTTATAAAGTACATTCAGCTCAATAGCATGATTATCCCGGCAGTGCAGCAGAAACGAGTCGATGGTCGCCTGCAACTGTATTGCCCGGTCTTTGCTGAATATTATCGAAACAAGCATTCGATCCTCTGTGTTTATGTTGTCTTACGTTCAAAAAGAGCTTTTCATACTGATCAACCACGGACTCCCACGTTAGTTTTTCTTTCCATTCCGTCCAGCCTTCCTGAGCAATTTGTTTTCGTGCCGATTCATTATCCAAAAGTGCATTGGCATAGGAAGCCATTTTATTCGGAGTACAGACGACGCCGCCTTTCCATTCCCGGACATTGCCGCAATCGGTCGTGATAAACGGCGTGGCGGAAGCTTTGGCCTCGATAATCACCAGAGGCGAGGCCTCAACCTCTGAACCAAACAGAAACAGGTCGGCACTTTGATACGCGGCAACCGTATCTTCACGCGGGATATTGACACAAAAACAAATGTTCAATCCCACAGCCTGTGCTTTGAGCTGCGGCAACAACTGCCCTTCCTTGCCGACAAAGACAAGGGTAAAATCGGGGCGATTCATCTGCCTGACGGCTTCGATAACCCGCTGATGTCCTTTGGCGGGATAGAAATTCGCCACGCAAAGGCCGAGATACTTTGTCGAGATGCCGTATTTTTGGCGGAAATCCAAGATGGGCCGGGTCGAAAATTCTTCTTCACACGTGCCGTTGGGGATGATGATACTGTTGGTAAAGCCGTGGTTTTGCGCATATTCATAGTCTTTATACAGACTTGAGTGATAAATCGCGGCATCATATTTGGGCAGATACGCGGGAATAATCTCATTGAAATATTTTGCAAACTGCGGCAGGCGCAATGTTTTGGCATCGCTCAGCGCTGAATAGCCGCAGGGAGCAATGAAATTGACCCTTCCAGCGACGGGCGATTTGAGGCTGATGAAGGCCAGATCGGTCGCCCACTGCTGCGCAGCATAATTGAACATCACATCAAATTGATTGCTGCTCGTAAAATCGATATAGCGGTTGATGTCTTTGCCCTGAAAACCACGGGCGAAATTGCCCGCAACGTCAAATTCTTTTATCTCAACGCCGTTCAATTCGCTGAAATTTCTTTCGGGGAGTTTGGTCGTCGCAACGGTGACTTGGTGGCCGCGCCTGGCAAGGCGTTCAGATAATTGCCGGATGACTTCTTCGGCGCCGCCGGTATGGGGAGCGTAGAACTCTACTGTATTAAGAATGGATAAACGGGTATCGCCGGAAGAACGGCTGGAGACCGCTTTTGTTTTGCCGGAATTTGTTGTACCTTTTGTCTGCAAATACTGGTGGTAATAATTTCTGACTTTCTCCGCACAGTTTCTTTGAATTTCACGTCTAACCACACCAATGCTCTGATTATGCAGCCGTATTTTGTGCAAGACTTCAGGGATATTGGCACATTCAAATCCAGCCATTAACGCTCGTGCAAAGAAATCGTAATCCTGGGACGCTGGAAATTCTTCACGATAACCGCCAATTTTCTCAATAACCTCCCGCCGCATGAGCGATGCACTATGAATCATTGAGTTCACATCGCCAAAAGTGCTGCGAATCCTCTCCGGCAGATATTCTAACTCAGGCCGCCTTTTTCTGACATTTGCATCTCCAAAATACTCAGCAAAACACCCCACAATGGCAACCTGAGGATGGGTATCAAGATATTCCACCAGCCGCCCTAATTTGTCTGGCAGGGAAATATCGTCGCTATCGTGATTCATCAGGTACTTGGAATCGGGATTACACTTTATAAGCGTTTCATTTCTCGCCTTGACCACCCCAACATGAGATAACTCCATTATCCTGACTCGGCTGTCTCGACGTTGATAATTTTTAAGAATTTCCAGTGAGCCATCCGTGGAGCCATCGTCGGCAATAACCAACTCGAAATTACTGAATGTTTGGTTCAAAATGGAATCTATTGTTTCAGCCAGGTATTGGCAGGAATTGTACACCGCCATATAGATAGAAACTTTGGGCGATTCCGGAACTACGGGCCCCGGAGCAGCTTGCGGACGTACAAAATGGAACTTGATCTCCTGATGGCAGGATGAAGGAACAAACGCAAGCAAACCTTCGACATCAATTCTATAACCAGCCCGGAACATCTCCGCCAGATTTTCTATGGAAAGATCTTCTTTGCTGCTCTTTCTATTATCAGCAAAGGTATTCTGGATTATGTTCGCCGGATTACAAAAGGCAACAGAGCGATGGAAACACAGAAGATTGCGTTTCATGAAAGAAAATGTTTTTTTGATTTTGGCCAGTTCCGCTTCCAGCATATTGGGATTTTGGTAATTCGCCTGTTCCACTATGTTCAGGATATCGCCAGTTCTGTAAACAGAACTTGAAACTTCGAGGGGATAACCAAAATACTTAGTCGCCGTCGTCCAGTCGTATTTCAGCATATCCGATCCGACAGAAATAAATTGGGGCGGCGACTGATCCGAATTAGACTGATAATGGCGAGTAATGTTCTTCCCCAGACGGAGAGAGAAACCCAGTGCATCCGGATTTTCACCGAGCGACCTGATTATTTTTGAAATAGAAAATTGATTGACGAAGATATTATCATCCACAACGAAAAGTACATATTGAAATTTTACAAGATTTGACAGTAAATCTTTCTTGAAATCTTCTTCTTCGACAAATTGAACGGAAGTGTACTTTGCAATCAATGCCTGATAGAGCTGTTTATGCTCGACAGTTGAACACTTATAGATAATCCTCAAACTCACAGTGTCTCTATCCTGACAACACATTTCAAAAGACCTTATGCAGGCATCAAGCTGCATTGCCCTGTCTTTACTGAAGATTATACCAATTATATTCTTTTGTCCCTGTGCAGAAGCATTAGAGCCTTTGTCATACTTTTCATCTAATTTCTTGCACCACACTTTCCATTGACGTTCCTCGCTTTGTGACTGATCGACCATGCTGTCACGGAGGATTTGTCTGGCAGAATTTACAAGTACAGATGGAGAAATACGGTCTGACTTATGTGCGGAAACCGTCACATTGTGGGTCATTGCCCAACTGCTCAGTTCGATTTGTATATTGTCAAATTTCAGACTGCTTAAAATATGCTGGAATTTTTCACCGTACCAGCCGTCTTTATGAACCGCCCAATCGGCTTCATGAGAACCGAAAAGGTGCCGGATGACCACTTGCTTGTCTTTGTAGGTGTATTGGCCGGACTGCAATAGCCGGATACCGGCTTCCATATCGGGCGTTTCAATGATAAGACGTCCGCCAACTTTGAGCCATTGATGCCAGCGACACAATAGAGCCAATGCCGTCGGGCGGTCGAAATGTTCAAACACATGATGGAGACGAATTTCATCGACACTTTCGAGCGGGAATGCCAATTGTATAATATCCGCGAAAACATCCGCCGCCGGTTTTGTTTGGACGGTGTGCTCCGATGCGGGGTAATCGATATTGATGTAACCCTCCAGATGCTTTTGTCCGCAGCCGAGATGGAGACGAAGCGGGCGGCCATCATTCCACAATCCCAATTTTCTGACCTGTGTTAGGATGCCGCTGTCGCTTGCAGTCGCCTTGATTTTTGCATCGGTCTGCGGCAATTGCGCAGGCAATGAAATTCCGGAAAGGAAACTATCCTGCCAAAGCAGACGTCTAGGATTGGGCGTCTCCAAAGATACAAACCGCCCCCACCGTTGTTTATATAATTCGATATCATTGCGGCTGTCGTTGGTGTTTATTTTTTTCTGCATATCCAGCACATTGTCATGGACGACAAAACAGCCCGGCAGAGGAATCAGTTGTTTGCCGGACTGATACAATTTATAGCATAGGTCGCCGTCGGCGCAATAGAATTTATAACTGATGTCCAGACCGTTAGCTCGCTTGAAATCGTCGAGCCTTACCAGACCATAATTCATCAGGAGTTTGGGGCCATAGGTAAAATCGATTCCGAATTGATCCCAGCCGGGCTCGGCTATGGTATTTCGGTAAAAGAAAATGCCACCGGCAACATCGGCTTTCTGCCTGTTGAGTAATTCGACCGCGCGGGTAATGCTGCCTTTGCCAAATACAATGTCGTCGCTGGCATACATTGCCCATGTGCCGCGGGCTTTTGAGAAACCGAAATTGTACAATTCCGGCCAGCTATGCCTGCCCGGGCCGAGATATTTTTCTTCGTTGTTGACTTGGGTGATATTGTGCTTGTGCAGAATATTCAACGTGTCATCGGAGGAATTCCCATCGATGACGATCACTTCACAACTAACGCCCTCGGCAGCGGCCTTAAGACTGCTTAGCATGTTGTCGAGCAGTTTTGCGCGGTTTTTGGTCGCTAGAACAATACTGACATCGCATGGAGTGGTTTGATAGGGGATAGACTGAATTTGAGGTGTCTGCTGCAGAGCAAAACCGGCTTTTGTCTTTTCCGCTTCGATGAAAGCGGGAGTTTTGATCACTGGCGGCAACTGCTGTAAAGGAAACAATCGAACGTCCTTTTTAAAGGACTGTTCTGTTTGCAAAATATTTCGATATAAATTCTCATAGCAACCCGCGATAATCTTGTGATCAAATTTGGTTACTGCCGCTTGACGACTGTTATGGCTGAATTGATCCTGCAATTGTCGGTTCACTGCAAGCGTTTCTACCGCTCGTACAAGTTCGGGAACATTCTGATATGCCGTTACAAAACCATCAAGACCATTGCGGACAAGCTCCGGAACTCCACCGGTTGCAAAAGTTACGATGGGCACCCCGCACGACAAGGCTTCCAGCACCACCAGAGGACAGTTATCCGCTATCGATGTATATAAAAATATGTCGAGTACGGAATAGGCCTTGGAAAGTTCATTCTCATCATGAATCGCGGGGATATTGATAATTCGAGAATCTGATGATTTGCAGTTTGCCCCGATATTTACAAAAACGCAGCCGGGCAAGTTTTTCCATAATATTTCAAGAGCCTGCTGGGTATATTGGCCGCCTTTCCATTGATTGGTCAGAGTTCCGCCATGACCTACCGCCCCAATGACGAAAACATTTTCGGGAATACCCCATTTCTTTCTTGCCTGTTTTTTATCATAAGGCCGGAAGATATCCGTATTGACGCCGTTATAAATTAATTCGACAGGATGGCTTTTTAAAATGCTTTTTTCAACTTTATTTTTAAGCCACCGGGAAGGAGTCACAATCCGCAGATAAGAGTTATCATAGATAAGTTTTTTGTCTGCAAGCAATTGCGAAGCAGTGTCAATCTTCAGCGCAGGTTCGATATCCAGATAAGGACATTGTACACAGCCCTCCTGCCATTTTGTGCAATCAAACGAATGGGCACAATGGCCGGTGATGGACTGCATATCATGTAATGTCCAGACCACAGGTTTCAGATGCGAAAGAACAGAAATGGAAAATGGATTAAAATAGTCTCCGTGGAGATTATGCAGGTGCAGAATATCCGCTGACTGAACCTGCGGATTTTTGATCAGCCGATGACTGCCCTGATATTCATAGAACAATTGCCCCTGCTGTCGGCAATACGTCTGCAAAGAACGATCCGCTTCCGGCGGGAAAGCAGAGGACCACCTGCGGTCTGTTGCAATTCCAACAAGCATTTTTGAATCCAGACCTGCATTGCGCTGTGCTTCCGCAAGCCGCCAAGCAACTTTAGCCGCACCGCCGGCAATGTCGTGGGTATTGATATGCGTAATTTTTAATTTCTTCATTCTAAGCCAGCGTCTATTCTTCCAAAACTCCCTTATTTTCCGACAGCATCCATTCGGCAAAAACAGCTTTCGGACAGGTCAGTTTTTGCATAGATTCTCTTTGCATAAATCAATAAATAAAAACGAGACTTGGGACTTATCGAAAATGGCGGTTTTGTGGCCGGATTTGTTTCTTTGTCAAAGTCGTGAATTAAATATCGGAAGCCATTACGATCCAGTAAATCTAAAATATGGTGCAACCGTTGTCCGATTTCCGGAAAAGCGTGATACTCCAGACATAGTTCTTTAATTCGATGGAGCTTTGGCTCAATTTCCTCCAGCACTTCCAATTCGGCGCCTTCGATGTTCAGTTTGAGATAATCCACATCCTCGGTGATATAATCACTAAGCTTAACAACCTGGATTTCGAGGCTTCCGTCCGCCTTGATCGCTCCACCGTCCGCTCCATCGGATGTAAAACGTAACGTTGTATTCTGATTGTACAGCCCGCTTTTAATGGTATGAACCTGACCGCAGTGACTGGCCTGCAAATTGGCGGTCATCAATGCAAACGCATGATCATCCGGTTCAAACGCAATAATACGGGCTTGCGGATATCTTTGCTTGACATACAGCGAAAACAGCCCCAGATGGGCGACGCCATCAATGACTACAGGCGATTTATTGTCGCTCTTGACATCAT
>CAYTHV010000020.1:0-31528 GCA_964437685.1 uncultured Pirellulales bacterium | reverse complement strand
TCCCGACGGCGCAGCCGACAATCCGCAGGAAGTCTTCGGCGGCAAAACTGTCATCGAAGCGGCCGAAACGCCCAACATTGACAAAATCGCCATTGAAGGCAGACAGGGTATCGCAAAAACCGTCCCGGAAGGAATGCAGCCGGGCAGCGATGTGGCGATGATGAGTCTGCTGGGATATGATGCGAAAAAAAATTATACCGGCCGCGCCCCTATCGAGGCGGCGGCAATGGATATCCCCCTCAAAGACGGCGATTGGGTTTTCCGCTGCAATCTGGTGACCACCGCCGATGGAATGATGGCCGACCATAGCGCCGGGCATATTTCCACCAAAGAAGCAACGGAACTGATCCGTGAATTCGGAGCGATGGTCAATGATCCCAACATCACGTTTTATCCCGGCGTCGGATATCGCCATCTGTGCGTCATTAAGGGAACTGATTTTTCAAAGATTGAGACTTTCCCGCCGCACGATTATATCGGAGAAAAAATAACCAAAATCCTGCCCAAAGGCAAACATTCTGAATTGCCGAAAGAATTGATCGCAAAGTCAGTTCAGTTTTTTGACAATCACCCGATTAACCGCATCCGCAAAGACCTCAAGGAAAATCCCGTCTCCAGCATCTGGCTGTGGGGACAGGGGCAGCGGGCATTTTTGGAGCGATTCAGTAAAGTCTACGGCAAAACCGGCGTGGCAATTACCGCGGTCGATTTGGTTCGCGGGCTGGCCAAGTTAATCGGTTTTGACCTGATTGCCGTCCCTGGCGCGACGGGATACTTAGATACCAACTACGCCGGCAAAGGGCAGGCGGCAATTGAAGCATTAAAAAAATACGACCTCGTTTTCGTGCATATTGAGGCGACGGATGAAGCCGGGCACAATGGCAGTCCGCATCAGAAGAAAAAAGCCCTCGAAATGATTGATAAACATATCGTCGGCCCGGTTTATGAAGCTCTTAAGCAATATAACACGTGGCGTATTCTCGTCATGCCGGATCATCCGACCCCCTGCGAAAGCCGGTGTCATTGTGATGAACCTGTTCCATTCGCCATGGCCGGCGCAGGAATCAAAGGAATGTTGCATAAACCATTCTCAGAGCCGAACAGTTTCGCTTCAGGTTTCCGCATTGAACGCGGTTCGGATTTGATGGAGTATTTCCTCAAATTATAATTATTAAATTGACGGAGCAACTTATGAAGGAGAGATGTATGTTGCGAAAAGTTCTTGCCGGAGCGATGGTGATTGTCGCGGTGATGGGGTGCATCTGCACCTGTTCGGCGGATACTTTCAAACATAAAACCAGCGGCCAGATACTGCACGGCTACGCAGAACAAGACCCCAATAATGGCAAGACCGCCGTCTATACCCCTGAATCCGGCAAACAATTGATGAATCTTGCCGAGTATGAAATTACACTCGACGAACAGGGACGAAATCGATTTGTTACCGTGTTCACTTTTGACGAACCCATTGAATACGAGATTGTTACCGCCGCATTCGAAAAAGCCCTTGTCGAAGAATCCAACAAAGGCCCCCTGTTTATCATCATTGAAATCGACTGTCCCGGCGGACGGGTGGACCTGGCTACACGAATGTGTGCGGCGATCACGAAAACACGTAATTGCCAGACTATCGCTTTTATTAAAGGCGGATCGGAAGGCGGAGCTTTTTCCGCGGCCGCAGCGATGGCGCTGGCATGCAATAAAATCTATATGGCCGGCGCCACCGTCATCGGCGCAGCAACCGTTATCACTCGGAACGAAAACGGTGCGGCAGACTTGGAAACCGTCGCTGGAAAAAATGTCAGCGAGAAGATGCGTTCCGCATGGCGTAATTATATGGCTTCGCTGGCCGAACAAAATCACCGCCCCGTAGCGCTTGTCCGAGCCATGGAAAACAAAGATATTGAAGTACTGGAAGTTCGCCGCAATGGCAAAATACAGTACATTGAAAACACTGAAAAAAAGATGACCGATGACGTCATTCGCATTCGCAAACCCAAAGGTCAAATTGTTACCTTGCCCGCAGGCGAAGCGGTGGAATGCGGAGTTGCCGACAAAGTCGTAAATAATCTGCAGGATATTCTTGCAACCTGCAATGCGTCGGATGCCAATGTTGTCCGCCCGGACCAATTGGCGCTGGCCAAAGAAGAACTTGATAAAGTCATCCGGAAATTCGAGAAGCTAAAGAACTCTCTGGAAGTCAAATTCCACACACTCAGTGCAAAAAGCCGAAATAGCGGCATTTCTGTCAGCCAGGCTAAAAAATCGTTTAAGAGCATTATTCAGGAGATGAAATATCTGATGAAGCTCAAAAAAACCTATCCTGACGTTCCATGCGAAGAAGAAGATATACAAGAGATCATTAATGTAATTCAGGCAGAACACGACAGCCTTTAACGTATATCAATGAATTTTTTAATTTGTCCTTTTTTTCTGAACCAAACATCATAAAATAAAAATAGATATAGAGAGGCAATTAGCACTTTAAAAACCAGGAGAACTACAAATGATGACACGGAAAAGTCTTATCGCATTAACGTTGGGCGTTTTTGGGGTTGCGGGGTTGTCGGTTCACGCCGACACCTTTAAAAATAAGGCGACAGGCGATGTCTTTTACGGATTCCGCACAACCAAGGTTTCCGGGACAAAAACCCTTGTTTTTAATGAAGCCGACAAGAAGTTGTCCCCTATCGACTTAAGCGAGTATGAAGTCGTCATGGATGAAAAAGGCCGTCGCAACAGTGTCGTCCAGATCGCCATCACAGACCCTGAAATCCTGCTTTCTGCCAATATCACCAAAACTGTATCCGAGGCGATTACGAAAGCCGCCAATACCGGACCCCGGTTTGTGTTGCTGAAAATAGACAATCCCGGCGGACGCGGCGAAAATATGAAAGAAATCTGCACTACCATTGTCAAAACCAATAATTGTCCGATTGTCGCCTTTATCTCCGGCGGTACTTTCGGCGGAGCCCACTCCGCGGCGGCGGGAATTGCCCTTGCCTGCGACAAAATTTACATCTCCCCGACCGCTTCAATGTCAGCCATAGGCCCCTTTGTCATTGGCTCCAGCGGATACAACGAGGCCGATTTCATTAAAACCTACAGCCCTGATTCACTGGCTTCATATGGTGTTTACCTGTCCACCCTGGCGGAAGCCAAAAACCGTCCGGCAATTCTGGCCAAGGCCTTTTTAGACAAAAAACTCTCCCTCGTCGAAGTAACCGATGTTGACGGCAAAACGTCTGTTGTCGAAAAAGATCTTCGCCAGTCGTCGCAGACTGTCGTTAAAACCATCTGCGAAGGTTCTCAGACTGAACAGACTGCTCAAGGCGGCAGCGCTGCGTCACCCCAAGATATCGCATCAACAATTCACAGCCAGATATTAAATTTACCCCCCTCGGAAGCAATACGATTAAAATTGGCCAATACTACGGCGGAAACCATTCAGGCCGTTATCGCAGATATGGGCGTAGAAGGCGCTTCGATTGCCAATGCTCCGGGAATTGATACTATCGTCAAACAATTTGTCGCAGCCAAACGCACCGTTGGCCAAAGCCTGTCTCGAATCGGTTTCCTTGAAAATCGCGCCGCAATACTGGAAGACCAACTGAATACAATGGAACAGCAATTGCGAACCAATCCTGCAACACGTTCGCAAACCCGTGAAAAAAACAACATGGGCTATGTCCGCGGCAACCGAAGATCCATGTCTGATGATTACTATTATTACTATGATGAGCAGCGCGACAGCATCAATACAAGCATGCCCGACCCGCAGTCTGGGGACATTATGACAACCACCAGCGACGGCACTCCTATCACCTCACGCAGAAATCCCAACCGCATCACTGAATCTGAAACCCGGATAACCAATGAAGAGCCCGTTGCCGCCATACAGGCCAGACAGGAGCTTTATACGGTACTCAATAATTTGGTTGGCGAATACCAAAGAACCATTGCTTCCGCTAAACGCTGGGGCGGCGTCCTGCCTCCGGAATTGTCAATACAATCCCTGCAAAGCGACATGGATTCGGCGATAGCACTGTCAAACAGCCTCAATTATAGATAAAAAAAGTCGCATTCACAAAACCTATACATTTTGTGGATAAATACATTCAAAAACACAAGCGATTGTTCTTGACTGGAATAATCTGAGGGTCTATTCTATACCCACGATAATTATCTCCCAAGATTCAAAGAAAGTGTATCCTTGCCTTTGTTTATTGGAGATCGGAGAGAATGACTTTATTATTCAAAACAATTAAAATACAGATAAATCAGAACTTTTTTTGCCTATTTCAGAGAAGCGTTATGCGAACCTATTATTTTGTCATTTTAGCTGTTTTGGCGGTTACCCTTAGTTCCTGCGGCGAGCCAAAAAAGGAACCGGAGCTTACCGATCAAAAAATCAATCTTAATACAAATGTTGAACAACTGGCTCGATTCGCTCCCCTTACACCTATCGGAGTACATGGATTTGGAATGGTCGGCGGCCTATGGGGAACCGGCTCTTCGGAATGCCCCGCAACACTTCGACCTGTCCTCGAAAAATACATTCGACAGCAAATACCCAACTCCACCCCAAAGAGTATCCGGGAATTTATTGAAAGCCCAGATACCGCTGTGGTGGAAATCGTCGGACAAATTCCTCCGATGGCTATGATTGGCGAACGATTTGACATCAAAGTTCTCCCCCTGGCCAAAACCCAGACCATGTCTCTTGAATCCGGGCAGTTGTTCACTGCGGATTTGGTGGAATACAGCCGACTGATATCATTTGACCAATACGCCAAAAATATCGGCTCTGTATGGGGGCCGATATTCACCGAAATTGATCCCAATTCAGGGAAGCAGGTTTATTACGTATTAGGCGGCGGTATCTCCGGAATCAATTCACCCATTAATCTAATTCTCAATCAGCCGAACTATTATGCGGCAGCAGCTATCCGAAATCAAATCAATGAGCGTTTCGGCCCCAATACCGCCAACGCTGTTTCCCGCAGCGAAATTCGACTGACTATTCCAGAGCGTTTTCGTAATGAAAAAGCACGATTTTTGTCGATGATCCGTACCTTATATCTTGCCGAGGAGGATGCTGACCGAACCAACCGTATTAAGGAATTATGTCTCCAGCTTTCCGATCCGCAGAAAGCCGACGACGCCGAATTTGCACTGGAAGCCATTGGCAAACCATCCGCGCCGGCTTTGTTCGAATTGATTGATTCAAATGCTCCGGAAGCTGTCCGTTTCAGCGCGGCTCGATGTATGCTCAATATCGGCGACAATCGTTCTGTCTTGACACTCGGCGAAATCGCCAAGAATACCCAATCCCAATTTCGAGTTGCGGCAATTAAAGCTCTTTCCGCAGCAAAACTCAAGGATATCGAGCCAATCCTATCAAGACTGGTTGAAGATTCGCAATTGGATGTCCGAATCGCAGCGTATGAGCAATTGGTTGGTTTCAATAGTGTTCTGGTCACTCGCATTCCTATCGGTTCAGATTTTTTTGTCGATTTGGTACATTCCCGGGATGACAAAATCATTTATGCCTACCGCAAGGACAATGCCAGAATTGTTTTATTCGGATCGCCGATTACCTGTAAAAAAGATATATTTATCGATATGAAACAGGTCATGATTAATGCCAAACCAAACGAAGACCATGTTTCTCTGGTTCGCCGACACCCCAGCCGGCCCAAATTGGTCGGCCCAATCCAGTGCAGTTTTAAGGTTGAAGATTTGATCCGTACACTGGGTCAGCCTCCCGAAGTCGATACTCGCAAAATGACCTGGCCCGGCCTGGGGATTTCCTATTCTGAAATTCTTACTCTTCTGGATCAGATGTGCCAGCGAGAAATAATACCCGCTAAATTTATTTTAGGCCCTGTGACCGATGCGGGAGCTTTTTTAGAGAAATCAGCGGAAAAGACCGATAATATATCAGCAAAAGAAACGAAACCTTAAATATTGTATAGACAACCTCCGACATTATAGACACTATGAGACTCGAAAAAATTATCATTAACGGATTTAAAAGCTTCGCCGACAAAACGGAATTGCGTTTCAACCAGTCGATTACGGCTATCGTTGGCCCCAACGGATGCGGTAAAAGCAATGTCGTAGACGCCTTAAAGTGGGTACTTGGCAACCAAAGCCCCAAGAGCCTGCGCAGCGGACAAATGACTGACGTGATCTTCAGCGGATGCACCAGCCGCAAGCCAAGCAGTTTAGCGGAAGTAACGCTTCATTTTTCCGATGTTCGCGGGATGGGACTGGAACGGGATGAGTTGGAAATCTCCCGCCGTCTGTATCGCAGCGGCGAAAGCGACTACCTGATCAACGGCAAGTCCTGTCGGCTCAAAGACATCAAAGAACTATTTCTGGATACCGGCGTCGGCGTCAGCGCCTATTCGATTATCGAACAGGGACAGATTGACCAGCTTCTTAAAGCTTCCACGCAAGATCGCCGTATCATCTTTGAAGAAGCCGCCGGCATCAGCAAATTCAAAGCTCACAAAAAAGAAGCCCTTCGCAAACTTGAACGTACCGACCAAAATCTATTGCGACTGGCGGATATTGTCAACGAAGTCCAAAAACAGCTTCGCAGCATCAAGCTTCAGGCCGGCAAGGCTCGTAACTATCTGGAATACAGCCAGCGATTGAAGGAACTGCGGGTTAATTACTCTTTGGCCGAATACCACAAAATCACTACGACCCGCAGTGAGAAAGATGAGTTGCTGGCCGGTTGGCAGGAAAAATTCGCCGCAGCAGCCGCGACGGTCGCTCGTTATGACGCCGCCGCCGGTCAGTTGTCCTCTACCATCCTTGAAACGGAAGGTCAGATCAATCGCTGGGACAATTCACTGATTGCCGCCCGAAGCCGTATCGAACAGCAAACTGAACGCATCAGTTTTCTAAACGGACGACTGACGGAGTTGGCCGAGCGTAAAACAACCGCGCTGACCCAATCGAACAAACTCACGGATCAAATTCGGCAGTTGTCCACAGAATTGGAACAGTGCCGTGTTGAGCTCGAACAAAATCAGAAGGACCTGTCGGCCCGGACGGAACAGCTTGCCGTTGCCGAAGATGGACTTGCTGAAATTAATACTCGATGTGCTGAATTGCAGGCCAAACTGGAAGATGAGAAGTCCGGCATCATTGATATTGTTCGCCGTACCGCTCAATTGCACAATGAAATCCAGAGCCTGAATACCTATCGTGAAAATTTAACCGGTCAGAAAACACGATTGTCCGGACGCGCCAGCCAGGCTGAGCAGCAGCTTACCGAATGGCTGACGGATAAGGCACAGTGCCAGACCAAGCTGGAAGATGTGCATTCGGTTATTTCACAGCTTCAGGGCGCATTGGAAACCAAGCGTGCCGAGATGGAAACGGTCGGCGGCGAAAAAGCCAGTGCGCTGAAAGAACTGGCACAGTGCAAAGAAGCACGCAGCGGCCTAAACAGCGAACTGAATGTTCTGCGCGATATGGAATCGCGGCGTCAGGGCGTCAGCAGCGCTATCCGGTCGATTCTCAAGGAACGCGACGCCAGCAACGCGGACTATATCGAAGGCATTGTCGCCGATGTTTTGACCGCGGATGTGCAATATGCCGTCGCGGTGGAAGCGGCCCTGGAAGGCAAGACCGACGCCCTGCTGGTCAACAGCGCTTCACGGTTTTTAGACGACCAGGCACTTCGTTCAAAGCTGGATGGGCGACTTTCCGTGCTCTGTATGGATCGGCTGGAACCTTTTGTCGATACGGCGGATTTCTCCGAATGCCCGGGCGTATTGGGACGGCTGACAGAATTTGTCCAATTCGGCAACGGCTACGGCCCGCTGGTCTGGAGCCTGCTGGGCAAAACTATCCTGGTCGAATCCGTTGACATTGCGATAAAACTGACTGCACGTTTCGGCGGGCAGTACCGTTTTGTTACCCCTGCCGGCGAAGTTCTTACGGATGGGGCGATACTTGCAATGGGGCCAGTCGGTAAAACATCCGGCCTGATTTCCCGCAAAAGCCGCATTCAGCAGCTTGAAGACGAACAGACGAAAATCAACGGACGTATCCTCGCCCTGGAACAAACACTCGAACAGACCGAACATAAAAATGAGCATCTGTCGGAAATCTGCAAAGAATTGCGAACCAGTATCTATGAAGCCAACACGGAAAAAGTCGATACGGAATCGCGGATGCGCATGGTTGAACAAAACATCAAGCGACTCAGCCAGGAACAGCCCATTATTATCGGTGAAATCCAGACGCTGGAAGAAGAAATTCATATCTCGGTACAGAAAGAACACGATTCACGGCATAAACTTGGCGAATTGGAAGAGATCAACACCCAGCGAACCACAACCATTCAGCAGCTTCAGCAGCAACTGGATGAACAACGGCGCATCCTGCAAAGCCGTTCAGCGGAAACAACCGAATTAAAAATTCAAATCGGCCGATTCAGCGAACAGCAAAAATCCATTCGTCAGCGCAATACAGGGCTCACCAGCCAGATTCAGCATGCACGGATGGCCGCGGAGGCTTCCCGTGTGGAAGCGGCGTCCTGCGATGAACAAACCGAGCAGACACAGCGAAATATTTTAAACACCGAATCGAGCCTGTGTATGCTGTATGTTGAAAAAGAACAGGCACAGAAAGAAAGCGTCCGCCTGCACGAAACCGCCACAGAACTCGTCGCACAGCAAAAAGAAAACGAACAGGCTCTGCGTACTTCCCGTATGGAACAAGCCGATATTGAACAGCAGATCCATCAACTGCAACTGGATTTGAGCCAGTTGAAAGTCCGCGATGAAGACCTTTGCCAGCGTGTCCGCGAGGAATTGCAGATCGAACTGGTACAGGCTTATGAATCTTACAGCCAGCAGGATGTTGACTGGGATGTGGTGCGAGAGGAAATCGCTGATCTCCGCAGTAAAATCGACCGGCTCGGCAATGTCAACGTGGACGCAATCGAACAACAAACGCAGCTTGAAGAACGCTATGGTTTCCTGGCCGCACAGGTCGAAGACCTCAACAACAGCAAAACGCAGCTTATTGAACTTATCGAACGGATCAATGTCGAAAGCCGTGAGAAGTTCCAGGCGACATTCGACCAGGTACGCATCCATTTCCAGGAACTTTTCCGCCTGCTCTTTGGCGGCGGGAAAGCCGATGTTCTGCTTGAAAACCCGGAAGACATACTCGAATCCGGAATCGAAATCATGGCGCGTCCGCCCGGAAAAGAAACCCGGACCATCAGCCTGCTCAGCGGCGGCGAAAAAACAATGACCGCCATCGCCCTGCTGTTTGCCGTCTTCAAGAGCAAGCCCTCACCCTTCTGCGTGCTGGACGAAGTTGACGCGGCGCTGGACGAAGCCAACAACGAACGCTTTAACCTGATCGTTAAACAATTCCAGCAGATTTCGCAGTTTATCGTGATCACGCACTCCAAGCGTACGATGAGCATTGCCGATGTGCTGTATGGCATTACGATGCAGACTCAGGGCATCAGTAAGAAAATCAGTGTACAGTTCGACAGTGAAAATCGTGACGGAACCCCGGAAGAATCGGCCGTTGCATAATCCATAACATTTGAAATGCCGCATTGCGCGGCGAAAGCAAAAGACAATGTCAAAACAACACGAACGACAGGATTCGTATCGACTGCCCAACGGGATGATCCTTCTCGGCGAACCGATGCCGGATGTTGAATCGGCTTCATTTTATTTTCTGCTGCCCGCCGGCAGCGCCTATCTTCCCGAAGGCTGCTGCGGCGCCGGAGAGGTCATTACCGACTGGATGCTTCGCGGAGCAGGCAGCCGCAACAGTCGTCAATTGGTAGAAACTCTCGATGGGCTGGGGATTCACCACAATACCTCGCTTTCCGCCGAGCACGTATCGCTTAGCGCATCGCTTGAAGCCGAAAATGTTCCAGCGGCGCTGGATTTGTGTGCGGATATTCTGACCGCCCCGCTGCTGACTGACGATCAGTTTGAACCGTCAAAACAGCTGGCGCTGCATGAATTGGCCGCATTGGACGACGACCCGCAGCAAAAGGTGCGTATGCTGGTTTCAGAACAGTATTATCCTTCGCCGTACAATCGGCCTACCGAGGGGAAGCAATCCGAGATTGAAAACCTCACCCCAACGCAATGCCGCCAAATCATCCGCGACCAGTTCGATTGGTCGCAATGCGTCTTTTCCATCGCGGGCAAATACGACTTTCAGGCGGTTTGCGGCATTATCGAAAAGCGATTTGCTTCTCTGACTGGAACGAATGTAAAAACGCCAGCACTGGGTTCACGAGGACAACGTTACTTTCACGAACCCAATGAAGGCGCCCAGGTTCATATCGGCCTGATGACCGCAGTACCTACGATCCACGATTTGCGGTATTACGATATTATGGCCGCCGTTTCAATCCTGTCCGGCTCGATGAGCAGCCGACTATTTACCGAAGTACGTGAAAAACGCGGCCTGTGCTATGCCGTCGGCGCACGGTATCGAAGCCTTAAAGAGGTCGCAGCCATCAGCGGTTATGCCGGTACAACGCCGGAGCAGGCACAGGAAACACTGGATGTAACCATTGACCAATTCCGACAGTTGCGTAAGGGAATCAGCGACGACGAAATGCACCGCGCCAAAATCGGCCTCAAAAGCTCGCTGATTATGCAGTGCGAATCTTCCTCCACCCGTGCCGCCGGTATTGCCGGCGACTACGCTCACCTTGGACGGGTACGAACCCTCCAGGAAATTCGCGATGGAATCGAGGCCGTCAGCGTCAAATCTGTCCTGGCGTTTCTCAACGACAATCCCTTTGAGGAATTTACCGTCGCAACCATCGGCCCAAAACCCATTCAACATTAAAACGGATATTTTCGCGTATGACTTTCAAACATAAACAGCTTTCAAACGGATTAACAATCATTGGGGAATTGCACCCTTCGGCACAAACCGTCGCGATGGGCTTTTTCGTCCGTACCGGTTCACGGGATGAATCCCCCGAAGTCAGCGGCGTATCCCATTTTCTTGAACACATGATGTTCAAGGGAACCAGTGAACTCAATTGGCAGCAGGTTAATGAGGCCTTCGACGGGATCGGCGCCAAATTCAACGCCTTTACCGGCGAAGAAAACACCGTCTATTATGCCGCGGTCTTATCCGAGTTTTTGCCGGATGTCGCCCGGTTGTGGTCGAAGTTGATGCGGCCGTCGCTGCGGGACGAAGATTTCAATATCGAAAAAAATGTCATCCAGCAGGAAATTGCGATGTACAAAGATATGCCGCAATTCGAAGTTCTCGACCAGGCAAGGTCGCTGCATTTCGGCAGTCACCCCTGCGGCAACAGCGTGCTCGGCAGTGAAGCGAGTATCGCCGCGATGACCGCCGACCAGATGCGGCAGTATTTCTCCCGCCGGTATGCTCCCAATAATTTGGTTGCCGCCGCCTGCGGTAATTTTGATTTTGACCAACTCTGTCAGGAGATTGAATCCCTGTGCAGCCATTGGAAACCCGAAGAAACAGGGCGCGAACTATCTTATTTTGACGGCACACGCTCCAAAAAAGCGGTTCGTAAAGACAACCTCGCCCGGCATCATATTTGCATGATTAGCCCGTGCGTTTCGATGCAGGACCCCCGCCGTTTTGCCGCATCGCTGCTGGCCATGATCATCGGCGACGACTCCGGCTCACGGTACTACTGGTCGCTGGTGGATTGCGCGATTGCCGAAACCGCGTCGATGCAGGCCGAAACCATGGACGGCGTCGGGGCCATGTACAGCTACATCTGCTGTGAGCCCGATAACGCTGAAAAGGTTACCTCGATTGTCGCCAATATTTTCGATCAAGTCCGCAAAGACGGCGTAACCGAAAACGAAGTTCAGACGGCCAAAAATAAAGTTCTGTCCGCCATGGCGATTAAATCGGAACAGCCTATGGGACGGATATTCGGCCTTGGTTTCAATTGGATCTATTCCAAACAATACCGCACACTCGCCGATGATATTGCCTCGGTACGAGCAATCACCGCTGATGATATCAACCAGTTTATTGCTGACTACAACCCCGGTAACTTCACCTGCCTGGCAATGGGGCCAAAAGCATAGCTAATCTGTTAATTCCTGATAAGATAGAGAATATTTGCCGTTGATTTAAGGCTCAGTTTTTGGTATATTGGGCTATCCTTTATATTCAGGAGAGGTTGTGGACACAGAAAAGCATTCGACAGACCAACTGGATGCAGATATCCAGCAAAGCAAGGCTGATATCCTGCGATTTTTGCAGCAGGCTTCGCAGTCGCCGAATCTCCGTAAACCCAATCCAACCAGAATTAATGAACCACGCGATAACTCTATTGAAGAGAAAATAGAAGAATTATCGGACCAAAACAAAGGCATCCCAAATACTCCGACTCCGCCAACGGAATCTGTGCCGCCTTCCACGAAATTTCCATCTTTTGACGAACTTCAAAAGAATGGCGACATAAAAAATCCAGTACCACCACGGACAATTGTGGAGATTCCCGCTCAACCCATATCACAATCCAATTCAAAAGAAGCAGAAATGGTCGAGCTTGAGCAAAAATTACAGGGAGAACTGGCGGAGAAAGATCAACAAATCAAACAATTGAATAACGTGCTGGATTCGCTGGATCGGCAAATTGACTCCGAGCAGCTCCGGGCACAAAAGCTGTCGATAGAATTAAATCTGGCACAAGAGCAGGCACAAGCCGCCAACAGCGAACTTGACCGTATCCGGCGGGAGATCGAAGTACAAAAACAACAGTCTCAGCAGGAAAAATCAAACCTTGAAAATCGCATCACGGAAATTGAGCAATCCGCCGACCAGCTTCGGCAGGATAATTTATCCCTGTCTCTGGATTTATCCGCCAGCCGCGACACTGCCACGGAAATAGAACGGTCGCTCGCCCAAACTCGTCAGGAACGGGATACCGCAATGGCAGAGAAAAACGCCCTGCTGACACAAATTCAAACACTGGAAAATCAGGCTCACAGCCAGCAATTGGAACTGGATACCATTCAGCGGCAATTGGATACTGTACACAAAGAAGACACCGCTATCCGAACTCAGTTGGAACAGGAAAAGCTGTCTACTGAACAAACCTGCCAACAGCTTCGCTTGCGTATTGCGGAATTGGAAAATCGGGTTGCCGAATACTCTCAATCGGTCGCTGACAAAACCGCAGAACTGGAACGATTAATTTCCGAACAAAAGCCGCTTTTGGAAAAACTTGACCAGCAGCAGCGGGATATTGAAGAGCAAAAACAGCAGCACCAGGAACAACTGCAATATGAGCAGATTGAACTCCAGCAGCTGCATCAACAGGAAAAATCCACTCTTGAAAATCGTATCACGGCAACAGAGCAATTAATTGATCAGCTCCGGCAGGATAATTTATCTCTATCTCAGAATTTATCCGCCGACCGCCAGACCCTTTTGCAGATGGAACAGTCAGCCGCGCAAATCCGTCGGGAACGCGATGCCGCGATGGCAGAGAAAAACGCCCTGCTGAAGCAAATCAACACATTACAAGAACAGGCTCGCGACCAGCAGACAGAACTGGAAACCATTGTGCAGCAGATGGATTCTGTGCGGGAAGAAGACAAGGCTGTCCAAGAGCAAAACCAAACACTTACAGAAGCACTTGCTTCGCTCCAAAATCAATTGGAAGAGGAAAAATTATCCGCCGAACAGACCTGCCGTCAGCTTCGCCTGCGTATTGCGGAATTAGAAGATCAGATTACAGAACACGGTCAATTGACCAACGGCAAAACAACGGAACTGGAACATTTAATTTCCGAACAAAAAACGCTTCTTGAAAAAATCGAACGCCAGCGGCGGGATGCGGAAAACCGCATTGCCTCAATTCAGGCCGAAAACGACCGTCTTTGCGCGGCCAGTGAAGATGTACAGTCGCTGCGCGGACAGCTCCAGCAAACAGAGCAACGGCTGGAAGTTGTCAATCACCAACTGGAACGGCTCAAAGGCGACCATCAGCTTGTCGGCGAAGAAAATAACCAGATGCACCAGATGCTCCACCTGCGCAACCGGGAACTGGAAAAAATTACGGCGGAAAACAAAGACCTAAAACAGGAGATCGCGGAACTCAAAGAATCTCGGCCATTCGAAGCCGTGCCGCAACCCTCGGTATTAGAACCGACTGCCGAACCGCAACTGCAAGCGGAATTCGAGGAAACACTCGACACCGAGCCATCCGAATCGGAGACCGGCGTTCCGGGATTCAATCTGGCTGAGCAAATTATGGCCGAACAACGCCGTTCCGTCGGAGCACAGCGTCAATCGCCAGCCGGTCGTCCCGCCGCATTGCGGCAGGACGCCGTGTCAAGAGTCGTTGAGCAGTTTGTCAGTACGCCCGAAAGTCCCAAACCTCAGCCGGAACCTGTCGCCGAAATGCCCGTTTTTTCGTCAGCAGCAACGACGATGACATCGCCGCAGCAAACCATCCCGGATGCAAGCGAGCAGCTTTTCGCGGAAATTGTCCGACGGGATATTTTAAACTTCTTAAACAAAAAACAACAGGCTTTTCAACAGCCACCCTGGTCCTGGAATAAAATCAATTGAGCCTAAATGAAATATGCTGTCATTTTAGTATCGCTCAATGGATGGGCAGGTAAATTATTCGGATCGCCTTATCTCTATATTGCGATTGGGGGAGGATATGTCGTTGTGCTCATTTATGCCCTATGGCGATTGCTGCGGAAACCTAAACCCGCATTATCCTCACTAAAGAACAAGTCCAATGGCGGTTCGGCGCCTTTGCCAGACAGTTCCCATATCGAAGCCAATATGGAAAACTATACCCAACGTGTCGTCGAAAAAATCCTGACGCTCACTGGTAAAACCAACTCCGTACTGCTTGCCGGCGCCGGGCTGGAATCGCTGCCGGTTACCATTTCAGTCAAGGCAGCCATTCACCTGGCACATGCCGGCAAAAAATGTATCCTTATCGATCTGGACACCCGGCGAAATGCCGCGGCAAAAGTGTTTGATATTCATTCAGATGATGTTAAATACCCCAGCCCAAAACCTATTCCGACAATCGTTGACAATCTATCGCTATGGCCGGCGGAGTTTTTTGTTCGTTTTGCCCGAATGAATTTACGACATATTATCCAGTCGCTAAATACCAATTATGAAATCGTGCTGATTAACGCCCCCTACCTCGACGGCCACTCCGACCGAAAATTCATCGCCTCGTGTGCGGACCACGGGCTGATTTTTTGCCGCAAACCGCAGCAGCTTGAGCGTCTGACCCAATTGCTCGATCACGGCAACTGCAAGCTGCTCAGCCCAAGACCGACTAATCAGTAGGCTTAGCCTGCCAACAACGCATCCTCATCCACAAACCACACCATTTTTTCAACGGCGGGCCACAGCGTCTGAACCGGATATTGCCACGGCCGCAAAGGATATGTTAAAACCTCACGGACAATCTCCGCTTTATCTCTGCCCGTAATCAGAAACATCAGCGACCGTGACGCCGACAGCGTCGGAACCGTCAGCGTAATCCGCGTATAAGGCACCGCGTCGGAATAGACCTGTGCTGCAAGGTCGGATTGATTTTCCAAAACCTCCGTTCCCGGAAGCAGCGACGCGGTATGTCCATCGGCGCCAAGTCCCAGGACAACCACATCAAAAACCGGCCGTTGCCCTGATTCGATGCCAAAATGGCGGCGTATGTCCTGTTCGTATTCTTCCGCGGCCTGATACGCAGGCTTTTCGCCGTCAATGCGATGGATGTTTGCGGCAGGAATTGCGACCTTGGACAGAAAAAGCTGATTGGCCAGATTGAAATTGCTGTCTTTATGGCTCGGCGCAACACACCGCTCATCCGCCCAGAAAACATGAATTTTCGACCAATCGAGCGAAGATTCCGAGGGCAGCATTTCAAAGAAATGTTTCGGACTGCCGCCGCCGCTGATGGCACAGTTAAAAATGCCACGCTGCGCAATGGCATCCTGAACTTTACCCTTGAAAAAACGCATCGCCTCCTGTGCAGTTTGCAAAGGCGACATTGATTTAATGATTTGCGGTGTGGGAATGGATTCTTTGCGCTGATCCAAAAATGACTGCAAAAATGAAGCCGCCGCGAGCGCATCCTGCCGCTGCTTTTTCTTATCCTTCGTCAGTTCCATCGCGTTCAGCTTCCAGTCCGCATCGGCACTGCTAAGCCGCTCGTCAAACAGAAACACCGGCACTGCCGCGGCCTTTTCCAGTTTGGCCGCAAGCTGGCGGGACGCTTTTACCCCCGCGCTTTCCGTGCCATCCATATTCAGCGGAAGACCAACAACAATGGCTCCGATTTTTTCGTTGCGCACTACTTCAGCGATCTTGCCAATCAGTTCCGCTCCGGATTCCAATAGAACCGCGTACGGAAACGCCATCGACTCGCCGATGTCGCTGACGGCAAGCCCTGTTCGTTTGCCCCCGGGGTCTACGGCAAGAAAACGCATCATGAAACCTTTTCAAATCACGGACAAATAATCTGCACGAAAAAATCAAAGATTAAAAAGCAAAAAGTAAAAATACAAATCAAAATTTAAAAAGACTTTTTCAGCAAGCAACTTGAGCTATTCTCTGGGCCATAAAGGCACGTTCATTTTTAATATATATTTTGCAAGACTTTGGATTTAACAAGATGTTACACTAAATAGCCGCCGTCAATCTGCTGGACAGGCTTGATCTTTTCGGCCAATGCCTCATATCCCGGCTGATCCATCAGGGCGAAGGTCGCTTCTTTGCCCAACTCTACCGCAGGCTGATCATAGGCATTAATATCAAACAGCAGTCCGGCCAGCGACGTCGACGTCTCAAGCAGGTAAATAAACTGCCCGATGGTAAAGGCATTGACCTGATCAAACAATACCGTCAAGCACGGCCGCTTATCGTGCAGCAAGGCATATTCGGTGCCGATCTTTTCGCTGTTCAGCAATCGCGACATCTGCTTGCCCGACAGATAATTCAATTCCGGCGTGCTTGCCGGGGCCGCGGGGATGGTTAAATCCGCGTCAAAATTCTTGACCTGCAGGAATGTGAAAATCTTGTCATTGGGCCCTTCGCGATATAACTGCACCTGGCTGTGCTGGTCGGTTGTGCCAAGAGCATTGACCGGGGTAGGCCCAACAAAGACATCCTGCCCCTTGTTGTTTTTCGTCTTGCCTAAACTTTCCGCCCAGAGCTGACGATACCAATCCGACAAATCCTTAAGCCGCCAGGCATATGGGAACATGACCGAAATACGTTTTCCACGATTGAAATAATGCCAATTGATTGCCGCGTTGATGGCCGCGGGGTTGGCGGAGAAATCCGTCCGACTGACACGCTGATCCATCTCTCTGGCTCCGGCCAGCAGATTTTCAATATCAATTCCACACACCGCAGCGCTGAGCAGCCCTACCGGGCTAAGTACGCTAAACCGTCCGCCAACGCCATCCGGCACTTCCAGCGTTCGAAAGCCCGACTCATTGACGATTTTGCGAAGCGTTCCTTCTTTGGCATCGGTTGTGGCGATGATCTGTTTTTTATAGCCCGCAGGGCCTAACTTTTTCAGCAGCATATCACGGATAATCAAAAACTGGGACGCGGTTTCCGCCGTGCGGCCGGACTTGCTGATGACGTTGAAAATCGTTTTGTCCAGTTTATCGCCGACCCAGTTCAAAAAGCTGGAAAGCTGCATCGGGTCCACATTATCGAACACAAACAGACGCGGGCCTTTTCGCTGCGCCGCGTCCAAATTATACATATACGGGTTCAACGCCGTCTGCAAAGCGATATTGCCGAGAGCCGAGCCGCCAATGCCGAGAACCACAAAATTCTCACATTCATTGACAACCTGTTTGGCGATCTCCCGCACCTGCTTGGGATACTGTTCATTGTACGGCAGGTCACGGTATTTCCGCTTGCCCGCATAATGTAACGTTTTTATAATAAAAATGTATCCGTGTACTCTGCATATCCGTATCCTTTTGTTTTGATCGTTTTCTCTATATTTTCGTCAGGTTGGCGTATTTTACCATGAGCGATTTGGTTTTTCCAGACTGGAATTGGACAACTACGATACTATCCGGGCCTAAATTCAAGAATTCCTTGACCTTTCCGGGGCCGAATGTCTTGTGATTGACCCGATCCCCGGGCTTAAAGGCTCCTTCCTGGGCCGAAGAGCTTGACGAACCCAGTACCGGCTGTTCTTCCCGCTCCTCGTAACGTTCGGCGGAATCATCCTCAAACGGCATTCTTTCGCCGGCAAAGCCGATTTCGTACAAAAATTGCGACGGCACACAGCGGAGAAACTGCCCCCGCAAGACCCGATGCCGGGCATAGGTCACGGTCAAGGCATTCCGGGCACGGGTAATTCCGACAAAGAATAACCGCCGTTCTTCCTCCATATCCTCCGGACTATTGAGGCTGCGTTCGTGGGGCAAAATCCCATTTTCCAGACCAATAATAAAGACATTGTCGAATTCCAGCCCCTTGGCCGCGTGCATCGTCATCAGCGACACCCGCTTGGAACCCGCCTCAAACGCATCCGTATCGCTATACAGGGCAATAGATTGCAGATACTCCAGCAGCGATGGTTTTTCAGCGTTTCGGTCATACTCGGCGGCGGAGTTAATCAATTCATTGACATTGTCAATCGGGTCCTGGTCGCCCTCTTTTTTCAGGTGTTCTGCGTAGCCTGTCTCGGCAAAGACAATATCCATCAGTACCGCCGCTTCGCCGGCCACTTCATCCTGAAACTTACGAATTAGTTTGGCAAATTCCACCAGCCGGGCCCGCGTCGAACTGGATACCGAATCCAAGTGGCCTGCCTGCTCTGCCGCATCCAGCAGACTCATCGCATTTTGCCGTGCAAACTCGACCAGCCTATCGACCGATGTTTTACCGATGCCCCGGCTATGCGTTCCAATGGCCCGCACAAACGCCAGATCATCGGCAGGATTGACAATCAGCTTCATATAACTGAGCAAATCCTGAATTTCCTTGCGGGCGTAAAATTCCACGCCGCGAACAACCTGGTACGGAACCCGCGCCCGGATAAAGGCCTCTTCAATCGGTCGGCTCATCGAATTGACGCGATAAAATACCGCCATCTCGCCGGGGTCTTTGCCTTCGGCAATTAATTTCTGAATCCGGCCGGCCGCTATCTGCGCCTCGGCATTCTCGTCGTCGGCATTGACAATCTCGACATCCGCGCCGGACGGACGGGTAGGAATCAAGACTTTCTCTTTCCGGCGGGTATTGGATGCAATCAGTTTGTCGGCACATTTAAGGATATTGCCGCTTGAGCGGAAATTTTCTTCCAACTTTACCACTGTCGCATTGGGCCAATCTTTTTCAAATGCCAGAATGTTGCCGATGTCCGCGCCGCGCCACCGATAAATCGACTGGTCTGGATCGCCGGTCACACAGATATTGCCGTGCGCCTGCGCGAGCAGACGCGCGATCTGATACTGCGCGTGGTTGGTATCCTGATACTCGTCAATCAGCAGATACTTAAACCGATTACTCAACTCTGTCCGAACTTCCGGATTATTCTTAAGCAGCAGCGCCGTCTTGACTAATAAATCATCAAAGTCCAGCCCGTTATTCCTGGCCAGAACCTGCTGATACGCCGAATAGACCTTTGACGCCGTTTTACCGAAAAAGTCAAACGCGGCGGCCTTAAATGAATCCGCATCCTCCAGATTATTTTTCAGCCTGGAGACAAACTCCAGCATCCGCGCCGGCGAAAACTGGGTCGCATCCACCTGGCTATTGGCAACCGCTTCTTTCATGCAGCGAAGCTGATCGCCCGAATCATAAATGGTAAAGTTGGGCTTGATGCCCGCCTGCTCGGCGTAATGCCGCAGCACCCAGACACACAGCGAATGAAACGTACTGATAAACGCCCCGCGGTTGCCGCTGGCTTCAATACGATTGCGCATCTCTTCGGCGGCCTTATTGGTAAAGGTAATCGCGCAGATATTCCACGGACGTACGCCCGAGTCAATCAACATCGCAATTCGGCTGGTAATCACACGGGTCTTGCCGCTGCCCGGCCCGGCCAAAACCAATAACGCCCCATCTTTATGTAATACCGCTTTCTTCTGCGACGCGGTCAATTTATCCATCGGTACAACTGCTGACAAATTATCTCTCCATAGAAATTCTAAACTGTCTCAACCAATGCAATCATTTTGATTTTTGCATTGTCGTTTTGCATTTTAATTTTTGATTTTTGATTTTGATTTCAGTTCCTGCAGAAACGCTCGCTCTTCAACGGCCCCCTGCTGCCCTGCCACCATGTCTTTGACAATCAATTGTTTGGCGTCGATGTATTCCTGCCCCAGAATAATGGTCTTGGCGGCATTGTACGCCGAAGCCTGTTTAAGTTGTTTGCCCAGCCCGGCGGCTTTGTAAGAAAATTCACAACGGAACCCCGCCAGCCGGATTTGCGCCGTCAGTTCGACCGCCTTATCCGCCAGCGACGGCTCAACCGCCGCGACAAAATAATCCAGATTTTTGGTTGCCAGCGTATCATCCTTGAGAATGCCTTTTTCACGCAGCAAAATTTCCAGTACGCAGTCGCCCATTCCCATTCCGACCGCGGTCATCGCAGGCCCGCCAAAATCTTTTAAGAGATTATCGTATCGCCCGCCGCCGCAGATCGCACGGAGCTGCCCAACCGCATCATGAATCTCAAACACCATTCCGGTATAGTACGCCAGTCCGCGGACAATGCTCATATCAAACCGGCAAAAGTCGCCGACGCCCATTGAGCGAAGGATTCCGAACAGCCCCTGCAATTCCGCCAGCGCCGCTTTCGCATCGTCATTAAGATTAACCACCCCGGCGATGTCATCGGCATTGTGCAAATCCATCAGCTTTAAAATCGTTGCCACAGCCACGGTATCGGTAACTTCTTTCCGTAAAATCTCCTCAAATGCCTCGGCGGGGATTTTGGATTTCTTGTCAAGAATCGGATAAAGAACCGGCAATTTATCCTCCGCGATGCCGATATTTTTCAGCAGCGCCGCCAGCAGTTTTCGGCTGGAAATCTTCGCGGTAATATCGCCCGCCGTCAGCCCCACCGAACGCAGATAATCAATCGAACAAAAAATGACCTCCGCATCCGCAAGGATAGATTCTTCACCGATAATGTCGATATTCCACTGGAAAAACTCACGCAGCCGCCCCTTTTGCGGGCGTTCGGCACGGCACAGCCGCGGCACGGAAAACCACTTAATCGGACGGGCTAAGGCATTGACCTGCTGATTGACCATCCGCGCCAGCGTCGGGGTAATTTCCGGCCGGATCGCTAAATCCCGCCCGCCGCGGTCGGTCAGATGAAATAGCTGCTCGACAATCTCGTCGCCGCTTTTGACCTGGTACATCTGCAAATATTCGAAGATTGGCCCGTCGAATTCCTCAAAGCCGCTCCGCCGGGAGGCCGCTTTCCAGCCATCCACGATATAATTCCGCACCGCCATTTCTTTCGGATAAAAATCGCGTGTGCCTTTCACTGCCGGTATTTTCATAACACATCCAAACTCAATCTATATTTACACTCTACAATTCAGTATTTAAAGCATAGAATTTAGAATTTTACCGCCCGTTCCCCCATCGAACAAGACATTTCTTCACTCAAACGTGGAATTCACAAAAGCCGGTTTTTTTGCCCCGCCGGGTTTATTTTCCATTCGAGCGAACCGGACGAAACACCCCCATAATCGGGTCCAGGACGGGCCGGACAATCAGGTTAATCACATCGGAAGTCGGCAAATCTTTTTCCGCCCGAAGATGGCTGCGCATCAAGTGCGGAATAACAAAGGCCAGTGCGTTTATTGTAAAAAGGATATCGTAACTATTGATATGGATCGTATTTCGTATATTTAAGTTCAGGCGGCCTGAGAAATTAAGAAACAGCCCGGCCGCAAATGGCGCTACCGCCGTAGCGATTCGCTGGGCAAGGATAATAAAATTCATATAGTTCTGCTTACTCGGAGGCACAATACGAAGCATAAAATTGGTTTGAGCCAGCGTATTGCCGCTGTTAAAAATGCTCCAGCATAAATACAGCAGCATCGTCAGAATTTTCCCGGCTGTCGACGGCGCCCCCAGCAAAATCCACGCCCCTGTCGAAAGCATCATCCCGACATGCGAAATACTGAAAATCGCGCGATTGCCGAATTTGTCGGCCATCTTCCCCCAAAACCGCAGCGAAATCACAGCGCCGACGCCAACCATCGCCGTTCCGGCCAGAATGAATCCATAGCTGTACCCAAGGTCGCTGAGCAGTTTAACTTTAAATGGTTCCATCGCGGTTGCCGCAAAGACATACATAACCACATAAAACATATAAATTCGCAGCGTCTTTTGCCCGAGAAATTCAACAATGCGTTCATAAATTGATATCCGAACGATATGGTCGGGATTGGGTATTTTTTCGACCATATAGAAAACCGGAAGCACCGTAGCAATCTGGCCAAACAGCGCCAAAACAAACAGGATTTCAAACCGTCCCCAGCCCGGCCGGCTGCCCAAAATCAGCGCCGCCGCGATCAGACAAATCAGGCTTGCCGTCTGCCAACTGGTGCGGAGCCGAGCAAAAAAACGCCCCGTATAGCGCCGCGGGACAATATCCTGAAGCAACGGAAACCAGCCGGTTGAACCGACCGCGGTAGTCCCATTGCGCAGCGCGTTCGACACCGCCAGCAATGTCAAGCACGCCCACGCCGGCCAAATCCCCGCCACCCATGGCAAAAACAGGAGCGGAACCATACACACCCCCGTAAGGCTCCACCACAACTTCATCGTTTTAGTTTTGCCGGATATTTCTATGGTGGACATGGTGCATAAGGAAAAAACAAACGGCACGATGGAAACAAAGTTGAAAACACCCAAAAACATCTCGCCGGCGCCAAGCTTAATTGCCGCCAGCGACATAATATTCCCCGCTCCGCAGGTCGCGGCGACAATACTGCCAACAGAGGCAATAGTCGCCATCATCATACTTCGTCGGCGATCGCGCCGACTTATTTTATCATTATGAATAATATCAAGCTCAACCATAATTCAAAATCATCTCGTTGGAGTATTCAGTAAAAAGAGGGATTATACCCCTTAACTTTGCGAAGGAAATTGAATTTTTTTGTTTTTTAGCTTCGTTTTCCGCCGCGGAGCGGCGGAATTGACAATTGAGAAATAGATGCCTCGAAATTGACGTAAAAATGCGGATAATTGGGTTCGTTTTGCAAAAGTCAGGTATGCAAGTATGAGCTTTCTTGATATAAATCGTTGACGAAATCAACCGTCTAACGTAAAGTTGTCAATAGCTTGTAAAGTTTACAGGAGTTTGCCATGAAATATGAAATCGAAGCCAAGGTTAAGGTTGAGCATCTTGAGCCTGTCGCACAACGGCTGTTAGAACATCATGCTGCGGCCATGGCAATTGTCTGGGAAGAAGACATCTACTTCGACGATGCCGCGGGTACATTAGTCAGCGGCGACTGCGCGCTGAGGCTTCGAAAACGCATCATCAAGGGCAAGGGTGAACAATTCATCCTGACATTCAAAGGTCCGCGGCAGCAGTCGGCCTTTAAATCCCGTTTGGAAACTGAAACTGCCATCGCCGATTACGAGGCGATGCGAAGCATTTTGAAACAATCTGGCTACAAAGAACACCTTCGCGTCGAGAAAAAACGCACTATCTGGCGGCTGGATAACTGCGAAGTCTGTTTGGATAATGTGCCGCCGCTGGGGCAATTTGTCGAAATCGAAGGCTCAAATGAGGACGCCGTGGCCGAGGTTCTCAAAAAACTGGAACTGGATCCGAAAGACCATATCCCGGAAGGCTATGCCCGACTGATGGCGCAGAAATTGTCCACCGAGAAATAATTGATTATTTGACCATTTCGGGTTATCCTATCCCCTAAACTTTGTAATATATAACTGACTGCTTGTCATGGAGCAATACCCCCTCCCCGCTACGCGGGACTTTCCCTTGAAAAGGGGGAGAGTTTAAAGGCGCTCCTAAACTTCTTATTTGAGTGAAAAATGAACCCAAAAGACGGTATCATCCATTTAATTGTCAACCCCAAATCGGGCGCAAGCAGCAACAAGCGTCTGGTCTATGGATTTCGTGCTTACTTAGACCAAAAGGGGTATAAAACTGTGTCGCAATTTACGCAGTCGCTTGAACACGGCTGCGAACTGGCCCGGCAGGCGGCGGCGGATGAAAACTGCTCGGTCGTAGTCGGCGCCGGCGGCGACGGCACTATCCGCGAAATTGTACACGGGCTGTGCGGATCGAAAAAACCGCTGCTGATTTTACCCTGCGGGACGGAAAACCTGCTGGCCAATGAGATGGGGTATGATGTTCGGCTCGAAACGGTTATCGCCGCGTTTGAACAGGGGCAGACTCGCCCGCTGGATCTGGGACGGGCCAACAACCAGCATTTTACATCCATCGCCGGATTCGGATTTGACGGTAAAGTCGTCCATCGCGTTCACGCCGTACGCAAGGGACATATCAGCCACTTGACGTATTTTTGGCCCATCTGGAGAACCTTTTGGGATTATGACTTTGCGCCGATGAAAGTTGTTGTTGACGGCAAGCCATTTTTTGAGGGACGAGGGTTGGTTTTTGTGGGCAATATCTCACGCTATGCCATCGGCTTGCAAATTCTTAAAAACGCCAATTACAGTGACGGGCTGCTGGATGTGTGTGTGATGCAGTGCAGCTCCTGCTGGCGGCTGCTGAAACACGCAGGGTGTGTTATTCTCAAAAGCCATCTGCGATCCAAAAACGCTTTTTATGCGCAGGCGAAAACCATTCGCATCGAAGGAACTGTGCCGGATATTCCGACCGAGCTGGATGGCGACCCCGGGCCAAGCTTACCAATCGATATCAGTATAATCCCCCACGCTATTGAAGTCCTGGTTCCGCCGGGAGCAAAACCTGCCGGAATCCGAACACGCATACGAAGAATGATAGGATAACTATGACAGCATCTTTTAAAATTCAGGATATTCACGTCGGCTTGGACGGCGACTTTTTTGTTATTGCCGGACCTTGCGTTATCGAGGATGAGGCCATCTGTATGGACATCGCGAAAACCATGCAGCAGATCGGCAAACGTACCGGCGTAAAAATTATCTTCAAAGCCAGCTTCGACAAAGCCAACCGCACAAGCATTACCAGCTTTCGCGGGCCGGGGATGGAAAAAGGACTGGCGGTATTGCAGCATATCCGGGATGTTACGGGACTGCCGATCCTGACCGATATACATGAGCCTTCTCAGGCGGAAGCGGTCGGCAAGGTGGTCGATATGGTACAAATTCCGGCGTTTCTGTGCCGCCAGACAGATTTGCTGGCTGCGTGCGCCAGAACGGGAAAACCGGTCAATGTAAAAAAGGGACAGTTTGTCTCGCCTGCGGAAATGAAAAATGCCGTCGGCAAAATCCGCGAATGCGGCAATGACAAAATCCTGCTGACCGAACGCGGAACCTTTTTCGGCTATAACCGGCTGGTTAATGATATGACGGCGATCCCGGAGATGCAAGCGATGGGCTGCCCGGTGGTGTTTGACTGCACGCACAGTACGCAGCGTCCCGGCGGGCTTGGACAGGCCAGCGGAGGCAGCCGAGAACTGGCTCCCGTATTGGCGAAAGCGGCGGTTGCGGCAGGAGCCAATGCCCTGTTTATGGAAGTCCATCCGGAACCGGAAAAGGCGCTCTGTGACGCGGCGTGCATGATGGAGCTGTGCAACGTGGAAGCCCTGCTTAAAACCTGCAAGACTATCTTCGAACTGATTCGCAAATGAGCAAAAAAGAAAAATATCTTTTCGGTCCGGTGCCGTCTCGCAGGCTGGGTTTAAGCCTGGGCGTTGATATTGTACCCTTAAAAACGTGTACACAGAATTGTCTGTATTGCCAGCTTGGGATGGATGCGCCGCAGACGCTCGAACGCAAAGCTTACGCCCCTATCGCGGAAGTGCTTGACGAAATCCGGCAGCGGATCGCTTCGGGACTGAAGGCAGACCATATCACCATCAGCGGTTCCGGCGAGCCGACACTGCACGCCGAACTGGGACAATTGATCGACGCTATCCACCAAGTGACATCGATTCCCGTGGCGGTGATCACCAACGGCAGCCTGCTATGGCGCCCGGATGTCTGTGCCGACTGCGTCAAGGCCAATGTCGTCCTGCCCTCGCTGGATGCGGGGGACGCGGAGACATTTCAGAACATTAACCAGCCGCATGCGGATATTCCGTTTGAACGGTTTGTCGAGGGGCTGGTTCAGTTTCGCAAGGCATACTCAGGGCAAATCTGGCTGGAAGTTTTTATCTGTGAAGATATTAATACGTCGGAATTGTCGCTTCAACATATCGGAAATATCATTGGTCGGATAAAGCCGGACAAAGTTCAGCTCAATACCGCGGTTCGCCCTACCGCTCATCCGCACATTCGGTCGGTATCGCCTGAAAAAATGGATGAAATTGCACGACAACTTGGCCATGAAGCGGAAGTAATCGCAGATTTTCCACAAAACAAGTCCGGATTATCCACTTGTACGGCAGAATCGGTTCTTGAATTACTGATGCGGCGGCCTTGCAGTGTCAGAGACATTTGTGCGAGTTTGGGGGCAAAAGAAGACTTTGTCCAGCAAATACTTGACAAATTAACCCATCTTCGTCATATTGTTACCGAAGAGCGGAATGGAATTACCTATTTTAAACCCCGCAATTAAATCCCCCTCTCTCTATTTTTCATAACTCTTTTATTTAAAAGAGTTTTTGTTAGTTTTTTTCATCCTTTCACCTATTTCACTACAATCAGATATTAAGAATTGATAAAAACTTCTTAAGACACGCTGATTATCGGTCGATAAAAATAGGTATTCGATAGAAATATCAACTTTCGGCTGATAATTCCGCTTTTTTTCAAAAATGGACTTTAGAGATTGCAATTCAGCCCGATAACAAACAATAACGCTTGATTTGAACTCTGGAGTTATCGTTTTATGAAAAAACAACTGACACTGAATAAAGGTCCGGAACAGTACATCTTCCGATATGAGGAAGGATGTGAGGCTCAGGTGCTTGACGCCCTGGTGGCCAGCGCTTCGGATAAACAGAGCGGATTTGATTGGTTCGACGCCGCCGTGTTGAGTTTTAAACTGAGTCAGACACTCATCGGGCAAGCCGATGAATTATTATACCGGGATATACCGAATCCCATGCAGTCGTTGCAATAAAAGACCAAAAGGATTTGGCTAAATGGGTGCCGCTTAAACGCAAAATACGAAGGGACGCAAATGAAAAACGCAGCTACCGTTCAGGAATTCATCAACTATTTAAAGTTTGAGAAACACTTCTCAGACTATACCGCCCGCTGTTACGGGGCCGATCTGGAGCAGTATGTAACGCATCTGGTTGGTCCGGAACAGAGTAGTCCAGCGGCTGATTACAGCAATAGCAACGGCGGCACCGCAACCGCAGTGGAAACCGAACAGAAGATCGACCAGCTTCTGCTGGCCGCGGATGTCGATACCATTCGCGGATATATGGTCGCACTGAATGATCATCAGTACTCCAAATCGACATTGGCTCGCAAACTGGCAACATTGCGAAGCTTCTATAAATTCCTCGTTAAACGTCATCACCTGACCAGCAACCCGGTCAGCACGATCAAGACGCCCAAACAGGAAAAGAAGCTGCCGAAATTCCTTGATTACGCACAAATCCAGAAATTACTGAATACGCCGCCCGCCGATAGCTGGCTTGGCGCTCGCGACCGGGCAATGATGGAAACCATGTACAGCACCGGCTTACGCGTCAGCGAATTGGTTTCGCTCAACCTGGACGATGTGGATTTCCTCAGCGAAGTGATCCATGTTCGCGGCAAAGGCAAGAAAGAACGCATCTGCCCGGTCGGTTCACGGGCCTTACAGTCGATTCAGCATTATCTTGAATTTCGCAGCCGCCGGATGGAAAGCGACCCGAACTTTGACACGAAAGTCCTGTTTGCCAATAAACACGGCAAGCGGCTCAGCACTCGCAGCGTCCGCCGTAAAATGGATAAGTATCTGATGGAAGCCGGATTGGACCCGGCCATCAGCCCGCATACGCTGCGGCATAGCTTTGCGACACACATGCTCAACAACGGCGCCGATCTCCGCAGCGTTCAGGAACTGCTGGGACATCAGTCACTGTCCACCACGCAGATTTATACGCATGTGACCACCAGCCAGATGAAAGAGCAATATCAAAACGCTCATCCGCGTGAAGTCGCCGCGGGATAACATCCGGCAAAACATTAGATTACCAAAGCTCATCCTCAGGATGGGCTTTTTTTGTCTCCTCATTTTATCGCCACAGACTGGTTGATAAACTTTATTTTCACGATATAATGGATTTTGAAATGATAGCTTTGTTGAAAGTTCAAAATGCTGAAAGAAGAAGAAAATCCGCCGCTGGTCTTTCCAGAGGATAAAACCATAAAGCAATTTGCCGGCACGTGGTGGGTGGCTCATACGCGCAGCCGCAATGAAAAGGCCGTCGCATGGTCGATGCTGGGTAAACAGATTCAATATTTTCTGCCGATGAGCTGGAAAGTCCGCCGTAAAAATAACCGTACCATCCGCTCGCTGCTGCCGCTGTTTGCCAGTTATGTTTTTTTCTGCGGCGATGAAAATGACCGGCTGGAGGTTTTGAAAACCAACCGCATCGCAACGATTATTCCCGTCGTCGATCAGGCAAAACTGGTTGAACAGCTTGCGCCGATTGAAAAGGCGCTTCGCTCCGGGAAAACACTGATGCCTCACGAGTACATCAAAATCGGCCAGAAATGCAAAGTCATCGCCGGGCCTTTGATGGGCTCGGAAGGCATGGTCATTCGTCAGGGCGATAAAGGTCTGCGGCTGGTGCTGTCGGTGGAAATGCTCGGGCAGGCCGCCAGCGTCGAAATCAGTTCGGAAATGATCGAACCTGTAGAACAATAAAATGGATTTTGATAAGGAGAACACAAATGGCTTGGCTAATCTGGCTGATAGGGCTCCTGATCGCCGCCCTGGGCGTTAGCGTCGTATTGCATCCGGCTGTATTAACCGGAATGCTGAAAACCGTCCGCAAACCTCCGATTCTTTATCTGATCGGGGCAATCCGGGCAATACTGGGGGTGATTTTCTTAGTGTGGGCACGAAGCTGCAATCAGACCGGAGTCATTATTGTTTTTGGAATTTTGCTGATTTGCAGTGGAGTATTCGTTTTTTTAGCCCCTAAAACCCAAATTAACCGAATGATTGATTTTTTCCTCCGTCGGCCGGAATGGGTTCGCCGCATCTGGGGATTAGCCACGTTTGCCATTGGAGCGATTATTGTCTGGGCCGGGTGGCCGAGATAATTTTACAGGTATAACTGCATACAACATTTTTTAAGGGGAGTATTATGGAGAATATGTACAATGCGGAAACCGGCTGTTGTCCGCGGTTTGACCCGGCCGGATGGGATGGAAAAGAGCATATCTGGAAAGACAAACCGTTTATTACCGATAAGATTCCGGCAATATTCCACATCCCGCTCAAGATGGGTAAGGTTGTGATGCGATGCTGTCAGAAGATTACGGATGCCAAGGCCGCAACCGCTACCCCGCCGCTGTTTTTGTGCGATGAGACTTCGCCATGGAAGACGATCCTGCATATTGAGACCGCCAAAGATATCCCAACGGCAACGATGACCCGCATTAGCGGCACCTTCGTCAGCAAAGTCTTCGAAGGTCCCTACAAGGACGCCCCCAAATGGTATCAGCAGATGGGCGAATTCGTGAAATCCTCGGGTAAGCAGGCCAAAAAGATATACGCCTATTACACCGCCTGCCCGAAATGCGCCAAACACTATGGCAAAAATTACGTCGTCCTGCTGGCAAAGATAGATTGAAAAAAGTAAAAGGGTAAAGGGCAAAAGGTAAAAGTGAGGAATCGCCTTCGGCGATAGGAGAAATTAAGACCCACTCCCCGCTTCGCGGGACTCCCCCTCAAGTTGTAAGCAACCACTTTGCGCTTAAAGGGCAGACACGCAGGTCTGCACCTACAAAGTAAAATGGGGGGCTGTTTTTTGTCCGCCGTTTCGGGTACAATACCGGCTATGACAGAAACGGACAAAGACAGGCTTGAGCGCATTCGGGACACGATTCACACATTTCCGACCGGGCCGGGGCTGTATATTATGAAAGATGCCGGCGACCGGACGCTGTATATCGGCAAAGCGAAGAATCTGCGCAGCCGGGCGGGCAGCTATTTTCAGCCATCGGCAAACCTGCATGAATCCCGCGGACCGTGGATCGTCGGGCTAATCGAGAAAGTCGCCACGGTCGAATACCTCGAAACGGCCAGCGAGGTGGACGCGATCCTGCAGGAGGCTCGGCTGATTAAGGATATTCACCCTCCGTATAATACCGACCTCAAGGATGCCAAAACTTTTCCCTATCTGGAAATTACCACACGGCAGGATTTCCCCGGCGTATATATCACCCGCAATCCGCAGGATGCACGCAGCCGACTGTTTGGGCCGTTCACCGAAGTCGGAGAACTGCGCGGGGCGTATATCGTGCTGCAAAAAATCTTCCGATTTCGTACCTGCAAACTCGACATTGACGAAAAAGATGAAAAACGGCGGTTTTTCCGCCCGTGCATTCTTTACAATATCAAGCAGTGCACCGCGCCATGCGGAGATAAAATCAGTAAGGCCGACTATAAAAAGAGCATCGCCGAGCTGATCAAATTTATGCAGTCCAAGCGGTCGTCGGTTCTCAATGACTTCAAAAAGCAGATGGCCGAAGCGGCGGCGAATCTGGATTTCGAAACCGCCGCAAAGTATCGCGACCGCATACGGCAGATTGAAAACTTAGACAAACGCGGCTCAGTTCAGACGAATGTGCAGCCGGAGGCATTCCGCACCGACCCGACCGAGGCTCTCGAAAAACTGCAATCCATTCTGCAAAGCCAGCAGCCGATACGCATTATCGAAGGCTTTGACATCGCGCATCTATCGGGGCAGCAGATGGTCGGTTCGATGGTGCAATTTATCGACGGTAAACCCTTTAAAGACGGCTACCGGCGGTTTAAGATCAAAACCGTGTCCGGCGTGGACGACTACGCATCCCTGCAGGAAATTGTCGGCAGGCGCTACAAACGCGCGGCAACAGGCGAGGAACTTTGGCCGGATTTAGTGCTGATTGACGGCGGGTTGGGGCAACTAAATGCCGTGCGGGAGGTTTTTGCGCAGATGAAAGTGCCGACGCCAAACTTGCTATCACTTGCAAAGAAAGAGGAGATACTCTTTATCGACGGGCAGGATAGACCACTCAAATTGCCTGCAACGTCGGCAGTCTTGAAACTGCTGCAATACATCCGCGATGAAGCCCACCGCTTCGCCCAGCATTACCACCACCTGCTGCGAAGCAAAAAACTATTAGAAGAAACGTAAGACAAACCGCGTGGGCATAG
>CAYTHV010000019.1:0-32246 GCA_964437685.1 uncultured Pirellulales bacterium | reverse complement strand
AATCAAAGATAAATATTGTCTGGCATGGTTTAATAGAGTTGTGCCGCTGGGGCTTCAAAAAGCTGCGACATAGCACAACCATTTTTATTTTTAATTTGTCATTTTACTTTTTGATTTTTAATCTTTGATTTTCTTTTAAAGAAGATATAATACCCTCTATATTTTACATTGAATCTGTACTTTTGACTTTGCGACAAAATGATGCGACATATTCCCAACATATTGACAGTAGGCCGCTTAGTGATAACGGTGGTGTTTTTGTGGCTTATCTTGTATGCCCCCACCACCGGCAAGGATAAGCCCGCCGACCTGCTGCTATTGGCGTTTATCCTGTTCCTCATCGCAGGGCTGTCGGATATTGTGGATGGGTATATCGCGCGGAAATACAACGCCACAAGCAAATTCGGGCGAACCGTTGATCCGCTGGCCGATAAATTCTTAGTCTGCGGGGCGTTTATCTGCTTTGCCATCGTTGGCCAGCCGCGATTTGACCACTTCAATTTCTCCGCAATGACTCTGCATATCATTCAATGGGCAACGGCAATCATTATCCTGGTTCGTGAGGTATTTGTTCAGACGCTGCGGCATATTGCCGAGGCACGCGGGGTCAATTTCGCGGCGGTTTCCTCCGGCAAAATTAAGATGTTTCTGCAATCTTTCGGTATCGGTACGGTGTTAATCAAATGGGCGTATGTGAGCCGCGAATGGGGAGATTGGTTCACGCTGACCGCATTCATTCTTCTCGTTGTGTTCACAATCTATTCCGGCATCGACTCGCTCAAAAGACCGATTAAATAATACAGATAGGAAAACCTGAACTATTCTTTTAAAAAAGAGAATAACTGATTATTCTAAATGAATGATTTTTTGGTGACCTATGCACAATAGAAAATTTAATCTGACAGAGATTCTAATCGGCATAATTTTCATTGGGGGATTCATAGTGGCCGGTGCCTTTGAGATTTCCGGGCATCCCATGTCGATGCAGAATCCTTATGCATGCGGAGGTGTTTGTACAGTTCTGCTTTTAATAATTTTTGATTCATGGAAAGACAACAAAAAAGAGCTTCTTAACCGCACTATTCTGGCGACGCCTTTCGTATTGTTGATTGTTGTATTGTCAATACTAACATTATCGAAATTTAATAGTACTACAATATTCCATAATAACACCATTTACTACGACTTTGGAATGCTTTCCTTTTTTGGGTTAATGGCAAGAACAAACCAACTGAAACGGCATTATGTCATTACTTTAGCCACAGCAGTTGTCTGTTTTATTGCAATTCAAATTTTTGTGAGGTCAGAACGTTCAGGCTGGGGCGTGTACATAGCATTTGGATGCGGTCTTCCAGCGATGGTGTTTTATTCGGCGTATTGTAAAAGATTATACGAAAATAGTAATGTTGAAATTCGTCCTCTTGCGATGGAATCCATCAAATTTGCGGGAGCAATCTTTCTGCTTCTCGTGTCATTTATTACAGCCCTCTTGCTGTGCGATTATTATCACCTGGGATATGTAATTCCTTTCATAATTTCTATTTTGCTGTCACTTGGTTTTTTGGGAGCATGCAAGTTTTTTAATATAAGAGACCCTGCTGCTTCAGGTGAGCCGGAAAGCAGAGTAAAAAAAACAAAACGCGCTGGTGAGTGCGAATGTTGTGGTAAAATTGGCTTGCCGCAGGAGCTCCTGTTCAAAATTGATTCCGGTCAGCGGATATGCGCAGCATGTCTTGCAAAAATAGATAACACATAAAGACAAGTAGATTCCAACCTAATTTTAAATTTCAAATAAACGCTTTATCCCAGTCTTTCCAGACGGCTTCTTTGCCGATGGAGTGGATCATTTCAACAATTTGGGCGGGAGTTCGGTCGTCGGCGATTTCAAATTGTTTGCCGGTGTCATCGTGGCCGGTGTAGCCGCCGGGGTTGGTCTTGGAGCCTGCGCTGATGCGCGTTACGCAGATATTGGACATTTTGTCGCGAAACTGAGCCCGCTCACGGGTGGATAGCACAATCCCGGCATCCGCAAAACACAGCCGCAGGGCAAGCATCATCTGCACCAGTTCGGCATCGCTGACTAAATGCGGCCACTGATCCTGGACATTGGTCGCAGGGCGCATCCGGGGGAATGAAAATGAAACGCCCGCCCGCCAGTATTTTTTAATCAGGTAAGCCGCGTGTTCGGCCAGCGCCAGCGTTTCCAGCCGCCAATCCGCAAGCCCCAGCAGGAAGCCCAGCCCAATCCGCCGCATCCCGGCGGCGGCAAAACGGTCGGGGGTGGCCAGTCGCCAGTCGTAATCGCGTTTGGGCCCGGCCGGATGATAATGCGAATACAACTGCCGGTCGTAAGTTTCCTGATACACCGTTACGCCTTCGACGCCGGCTTCAAAAAGCTGTCTATACTGCTCCTGCTTGAGAGGGAATATCTCGACTGAAATCGACGCAAACCGATTGCGCAATTTTTGAGCCAGTTCGCAGAGATAGTCCATCGTAACAAAGGACACATCTTCGCCGCTAACCAGCAGAATATCACGAAATCCTTCGGAGGCGATGACTTCGGCATCGGCCAGAGCTTCCTCGATGGACAACTGCGTTCGCTGAAATTTGGTATGACGATTATAACCGCAATACCGGCAGCTATTGACGCAGACATTGGAAACATACAACGGCGCATACATAGCGATAGTTTTGCCGAATCGCTGAATGGTCAGCGCCTGAGCCTGCTGCGCCATCGGCTCCAGATAAACCTGTGCCGCCGGAGAGAGCAGCCGTACCAACCGCTGGAGATTATATCGCCCCGCCGGTATGCGGAGTTCGTGTTCAACCTCAGCGGGACTGACCCGATTTAAGGCATCGGTCCATTGATCTCGATTGTCATCCAGATTAAGATGAACCAATTGTGTTTTAATATCTTTCAACATCTGCCAAACCTACTTTTCACAAATCAAAAATAAAATATCAAAAAGAAAAAATACAAATTAAAAATTAAAGCTGGATTCCCGCCTTCGCGGGAATGACAATTCAGAATTACACCACGACACTATTCGTTTCTTAGAAAGCCGGTCAGTGGGCTGGAAGCGTGAGCCTGATTGCTTTGCGCGGCAAGCCCGGCCAGATACGCCAGCCGCCCCGCTTCGGTAGCCAGCTTAAAAGCCCGCGCCATCGCCACGGGATCCGCGGCGGCGGCAATGGCGGTATTGACCAGTACGGCATCGGCGCCCATTTCCATTGCTTCGGCAGCGTGTGAAGCGGCGCCCAGTCCGGCATCGACCACCACCGGCACCGTCGCCTGCTCAATAATAATTGCTATCGAGTCACGGGTTTTCATTCCTTTATTCGAACCAATCGGCGCTGCCAGCGGCATGACCGTCGCCGTGCCGATATCCTGAAGTTTTTTGGCAAGGATGGGGTCGGCGTTAATATAGGGCAGAACAATAAACCCATCCTTGACCAACTCCGCGGCGGCTTTTAGGGTTTCTTCGCCGTCAGGAAGCAGGTAATATGGGTCGGGCGTGACTTCCAGCTTGATCCATGCAATCCCGGACGCGGCACGCGCCAGACGGGCCAGACGCACCGCTTCGGCGGCGTCTCTGGCGCCGGAGGTATTCGGTAAAAGCTGGTATTTTTTTCGATCAATCGCCGCCAGCAAATTGTCATTGGCGTTGTCAATATCCACACGACGCAAGGCAACCGTCACCATCTGCGTACCCGAAGCTTCAATTGCCTTTGCCATGATTTCGTTGGACGCATACTTGCCCGTCCCGATAAATAATCTCGAATCGAATGCCTTGCCCGCAATAATTAGTTGATCCATCTGTCTATCCGTTTATTAAATTCAAAGTGATACATGTAGAATGAAAAGTGTTATTACCCGCCGCCGACAAAACGCACCAGCTCAATCGCGGCGCCTTCCTGCAAGGCTGTCGTATCAAATTCCGCACGGGGGATAATTTTGCCGTTGATTTCGGCGACGACCGTAGCCTGGTCAATCTCCAGCCGCTTTAACAGGTCGGCAACCGTCGCCGGGAGCGATTCGGCAAATTCCCGTACCTGTCCATTGATTTTCAGCGTTGCGTTCATAGGTTGTTCCTTAACAGGGTAAAATTTAACTCGCCAAGTAAAATATCCGTAACCGCGTTGGCCTGATGATACGCAGCGACCCCCACGCGTCCAGCGGTCAGAGGCACGCCCGGCTTTGTGCCGGAAACACCATCGCCGACAAACACAAGCCGCGAGGACAGCCGCCTCGTCTGGATATCGTTACTTTTGCCAAATCCCGCTAATCCGCTGACGGTGACAATATAAGTATTCTTCATTTTCGACAAAACTGTCTCGACGATCATCTGTTTTTGGTCGGCACGGTCAAAGCACTCAGCAATCACATGCGCCCCGGCAAACACCTGAGGGATGTTGTCCGGATTCAGACGGACTTTGTGCCCTTCCAGCACGGCCTCCGGATTGATGCGGCGGAGGTTTTCCATCGACATATCCACTTTATGCTTTCCGACCTGGTCAAGAAAATAATTCTGGCGATTGAGGTTGCTTTCCTCAATCTGGTCAAAATCCACCAAAATCAGTTTGCCGACTTTTAGCCGGGTCAGCGCAACGGCCACATTGGATCCCAGCCCGCCAAGGCCAGCGATACCAACAACTGCGTTTTTCAACTCAAAAAATGTATGTGGAGCCATTTTGATACCCTAAAAAAAAAGCCCCTCGGATTCGAGGGGCTCAAATTAACTGCTTTGTGCCTCCCTTCGCCGGTATTACCCAGATCAGGTTCTAAGGGTTTCCGAAGACTCGGAATCTCAGCTTGGGCTTTTTGGCCCTCGCACCCCTGTCACTTATTTATTGTACGTAATATAGTAGAACAAAGATCAAAGAAATACAACAAATTTCCAGCCTAAAATTCCCGCATATAACGGACAATAAAAGCCTTTATTTATATATATTGTCATTTGGTTTTGACCGTTTTTACTTCTTTTTCCGCTTTTTATCGTATCGTTCGAATACTTTCGCTCCGAATTTGATCTTCATGTATTCTTCCATCTGCTTGTCGGAGGTAAAGTGTAATTCGTAGCCGTAATCGTCGCCGGTCAGTTCGCAGGAGTGGGTCTTGTACTCGCGGCAAATGGCCGGACGCATTTCATAATTGCCGCAGCGATGATCCGCCGTCAGGTACTTGCAGGGGTTAAAGACATTGAGATACCAGTCGCCGTCTTCAACAAAAACATGGGAGTTTTCGTGGCTTAAATACCATCGGACATTGTCGTAATCGTCCACATCCTCCGGCGTGTCTATCGACATCGCATAATACCGACAGCACAATCCTGTACACTGATGGCAGTGGATTTGCTTTTTCTTTGCAGTTTTTGTTGTTTTCGTTTTCTTTGTTTTCGCCTTTTCTTTTGCCACAAATAGCCTCGCTGTCACAGATTCCATCGATTAAAAGGGGGCATTGTAGTCGGAAATACGAGGAAGGTCAACCTGCATTATGCCAGTGATATGATGCGGGGAATAACCCGAAAGAGATAATCTCAAAATGCTTGACATCACTTGCATCAAGTGGTTATATTACGGCAACTTAGAATTTCCAGCGCCCGTAGCTCAGCTGGATAGAGCAACGGATTTCTAATCCGTAGGTCACAGGTCCGAATCCTGTCGGGCGTATTTTACCTTTCTGCAAGCATTTCTTGTCAAATTGTAACCAGATTCTGCACAGGAAGTTACATTCTTGGGCTTTGAGTTCGAAAAATTAAGATTTGCCCTGGTATCTCTGGAAAAATTTACGGTGATTTTGACGCAACATACTGTATTTAATGATTTTATGTAAGTTCGAGAATTTTTATATCCCCTGTGTGGGATGCATCGTTTAACGGTGGAGAAGTTTCTTAATGGGCAAAAAAATCAAGTAATATCGGGAGCATTATGACCGCTCCACTATTCGATGAATCTCTTCCCGGTGCAACCTGATCATCTTTTCAATCAGCGGATGCTCTCATTCAAGGTTCCAGTACTCGCCTTTTCGTCATTTCATATTAATTTGCTACAGTGTAGGAGATTCTTCTGACAAGGGATAAAGCAATCTGCCTTACATTAAAATCAGACTTTACACTGATTTACACAGGTATTAATATGGTTATCATTAGTCCATTGATTTGTAATGCCTGAAATTGAAATTCTTACAGCTCATTTCATAACCTCCAATATAGGAGTCAAATTATGAGTAACGACAAGATTAAAAGCTTATCTCCGATTGTACTGCCATCCCTTCCTTATGCCGACAATACGATGGAACCAGTCATCTCCGCCAACACAATCAGCTTTCATTACGGCAAGCATCACAAGGGATATGTCGATAACCTGAACAAGCTGATAGCAGGAACGGAGTTTGCGGACATGCCGTTGGAGAAAATCATTGCCACGACAGCCGGCAAAGCCGACAAGACCGCGATCTTCAACAATGCCGCACAGGCATGGAACCACACGTTTTACTGGCGCAGTCTGAAACCGAAAGGCGGCGGCCAGCCGTCGGCCACACTGAAGGAAAAGATCGAAGCTTCTTTTGGGGACGTGGATGCGTGCAGGAAAGAATTGTCTGCTGCAGCAACGACCCAGTTCGGCAGCGGCTGGGCATGGCTTGTTCTGGACGGCGACACGCTCAAGGTGGTTAAGACAGCCAATGCGGACTTACCTTTAATCAGAGGCATCAAACCGCTATTGACTATCGATGTCTGGGAACATGCCTATTATCTGGATTATCAGAACCGCCGCGCAGACTACGTCAATGCGGTTCTCGATAAACTGATTAATTGGGATTTCGCTGCAGAGAACCTGGGCTGAGGTCAGCCCAAACGGTCGCCTGTATATCATGCAATCGTCCCTTCACTTTTGATGAGGTAAAATATGGAAGCAAACCCCAAGGCCGTGGATGAAACGCAAGAAACTGCGGCCCAGTTGGATGGTTCGGGCAAGTCAAGCGGTTTCGAAAATGTCAAAAACAAGATTGCCGATAAGCTGCATCATATTGCTCAGACCCTAAGTGAAAAAGCGGCCGACCCGGATACGCAAACCGACGTTGCCGCGTGCGAAAAACAGGCATCAGAGTGGTTAGACCATTCAGCCGAATACATCCGGCAATTCGACTATAAGCAAGCCGACGCCAAAGCCCGGGAATACGTCAGGCAGAACCCGGGGCGCAGTATCCTGATAGCCGGCGCCGTCGGCCTGATCATCGGGGCTATTTTGCGACGCAGACAATGATGAGTTTTACCCATGAATATCGATGTGGAGAACAAAGACCCTGCGGCACAGCGTGAATCCTTCAGTGAACTGCTGGGGCAGCTTTTCAAATATTCGGCCGTGATGGTTCACGACGAAATTGAGCTTGTCATTCAGGGGATTCGCGAAAAAGTCAGGAGCATTCGCAACGGAGCCTTAATGGTCGCGTCCGGAGTGTTCATCAGTTTTGCCGCATTCCTGTCTCTTTGTGCGGCACTGATTATCAAACTGACATCGTATATGGCCCCTGTCTATGCAGCGCTGGTTACCGCAGCGGGGCTGGCTTTTGTCGGTGTTGTCATTGCTTTTATAGGCTGCACGCAATTAAAGAAATCGTTCGGCAACAAACAGAAACCAATGCCAGACACTGAAAGGATGACAGGAAATGGATAAACGAGAGCATCAAAACGGCACCGGGCAAGCCAATACCGGGCGCAGCACTGATGTGATACGTCAGGATATCGCTCGGGGAGGAGCGAACATTTCCCAGACCGTCGAGCAACTCGGCCAGCATATTCAGGAGAAACTGGATTGGCGGGAATATGTGAAGGCCTCTCCATACTGGACGCTGGGGGCTGCCGCAGGCCTTGGCTATCTTGCCTGGGGGCTTCTGCAAAAACGCACTACTCCCACCGAGCGACTTGTGCGTATCGTTGCCGAAAAAGTCGGCGACTCACTCGGTCACCTGCATGACAAAGCCGCAGGTCCCGGCTTAATCGAGGCGACCCTGCTGGCGATTGCCGTGAAGGCTGCCGCTAACTGGTTACAGAATGCCGACTCGACAGCAGCCCCGATCGATGACGCCGGCCAGCAGCCTTAGACAGGACGTGGTTTGACTATCCACTCGAAAGCGGATACGTCAACTATTAAAATAAAATTTAACCTTTAATCATTTTCAGGAGAATACCATGGATTACGAAAAAAACAACACATCCCAACAGCAAACAGCAGAAAAATCCGGCAGCGTGAGTGCTGTCGCAGAAAGCATTCTGGAACGCGGCACTGAGGTTTATGGGAAAGCCAAACAGGCTGTAAGTCATGCGTATGATAAAACAGCCGACAAAGTATCCAAAACCTGCGAGAAGGCCAAGGTTTACAGCGTCGAAAATCCGGGCAAGACCGTTCTTATCGCATTGGGGATAGGAGCAGGAGTGGGGTTTCTTCTGGGTGCAAGATCGCACCACTCTCGCACCAGTCGGATTGCCCAACCCATGGTCAACGCGCTTTCCGACATTGCTCTTGCGTTTTTCCGTTAAATCGTTCTGTTGCCGGAGAGAGGAATGCAAAAAATACTCGATGAATCCGGTCCGCCGTGTCGCTTTCAGGGAATTCCTTGCCTGCTGAGGCGGGCGAGACAAGAAAGGATACTACCCAAATTCGAAGAAAGGGAATCATATGCGTAACACAAAAAAAGGCAAGGTGGGATGGATTTTACTTTGGCTCTTGGGAATTCCAATTCCAATCTTAGTGCTGCTGTTTCTTGTGCGAGGATGCACCTAAGCGACTGTATCACGATGCTTGCGGTTAGAGTAAAGCAAGGCAAATAAGATTTGATCCGTTTATTCTGCTCTACCACGGAGACATTGTAACATCACATCGAAAAGGAAGCAGGTCAGATCTTTCAATTGGCAGAAGAGTTACTAAATCATGAAAACAGTTCGAGACTTGAAGACGGTTTTAAAGAGAGGCAAAGAAAAAAGCTGAAATATTTGTCTGAATGAACCTAATCAGGGAAGGATCTCTATTATGAGCAAAAAAAAGACGATGAGTAATTCTGGTAAACGCAGGCAGGAAAAGGGCTTGACTCCCGGCGGAGATTCACAAATGGCTGCCGGCGGCGAGATGCACCAGGTCGCCGGCGGAGAGCACCACGCACTCACGACCAACCAAGGCGTGGCGATTTCCGATAACCAAAACTCGCTCAGAGCCAATCCTCAAGGCCCTACGCTTCTGGAAGATTTCATCCTTCGTGAAAAAATCACACATTTCGATCACGAGCGTATTCCCGAGCGTATTGTTCACGCACGAGGGACCGGTGTGCATGGATTCTTTGAGCTGACTACCTCGTTGAAAAAATACACCACCGCCAGAATACTCACCGAAGTAGGTGAGAAGACCCCTGTGTTTACGCGTATATCGACCGTCGCAGGCGGCGCGGGTTCGGTAGATACCCCCCGTGACGTACGCGGATTTGCCGTCAAGTTTTACACAAAGGAAGGCAACTGGGATCTGGTCGGCAACAATGTTCCGGTTTTCTTCATCCAGGATGCGATCAAATTCCCCGACCTTATCCATGCCGTAAAAATGGAACCCGATCGTGCCTTTCCGCAATCGGCGACCGCGCATGACACATTTTGGGATTTCATCTCGCTGACGCCTGAATCCATGCATATGGTGATGTGGATCATGTCTGATCGCACCATCCCGCGTTCGCTGCGGATGATCGAGGGCTTCGGGGTGCATAGTTTCCGGCTGATTAACGAAGCAGGCGAATCGACCTTTGTCAAATTCCACTGGCGTCCTAAGCTCGGTTTGCAGTCCACCATATGGGACGAGACCGTCAAGATTTGCGGCGCTGATCCGGACTTCCACCGCCGCGATATGTTCGAGGCCATCGCGGCCGGTAATTTCCCCGAGTGGGAATTTGCGGTTCAGCTTTTCACACAGGAGGAAGCGGACAGATTTCCATTTGATCATCTGGACGCTACCAAACTGATTCCCGAAGAACTGGTGCCGTTGAAAGTGATCGGCCGCATGGTGCTGGATCGCTGGCCGGATAATTTCTTCGCTGAAACCGAACAGGTTGCTTACTGCCCCGGTAATATCGTGCCGGGCATCGATTTCTCGAACGATCCACTGCTGCAAGGCCGTTTGTTTTCCTATATCGACACGCAGCTTTCACGCCTGGGTTCACCCAATTTCCACCAGATCCCGATCAACGCGCCCAAGTGCCCGTTCGGCAATCATCAACGCGACGGACACATGCAGATGGCGCAACAGACGGGCCGTGTTGCGTATGAGCCAAACTCCTTGTCTGGAAACTCGCCGCGCGAAACGCCGGTCAACGGCTTTCGTAGCGCTGCGGTACCTGAAACAGGCGAGAAAGGCCGCATCCGTGCCGAGAGCTTCGCCGACCACTACAGCCAGGCGCGGCAGTTCTATCTCAGCCAAACCGCCTACGAGCAGTCGCACATCGCTTCGGCGTTAGTCTTTGAGCTTTCGAAGGTTGAACATATACACGTGCGTGAGGCGATGGTCGGCCACCTGCGACATATCGAAGAAAATCTCGCCAAACGGGTTGCCGCGGGGCTTGCGTTGGAGAAAATGCCCGATGCGCCGGCAACAGCTGGACCCGTGCAGAAGATGGATCCTTCGCCCGCATTGCAGATCATCGGTAAAATGAAAGACACGGTCAAGGGGCGAACGATCGGCATCCTGATCGCGGATGGTTCAGACGGCGCAGCCATCAAGAAGATTAAAAAGGCATCAACCGATGCGGGTGCTGCCGTAAAGATCGTCGCGCCTAAAGTGGGCGGCGCGAAACTTGCCGACGGCTCGATGCTGGCGGCTGACGGACAACTGGCTGGTACACCTTCCGTGTTATTCGACGCAGTCGCCGTCATCCTCTCCGACAAAGGTGCGGAGGCTCTATCGATGGAAAGCGCCGCGATCGATTTCGTGCGTGATGCCTTCGGTCACCTCAAGGCAATCGCCGTTGACAAAGGCGGCCAATCGCTTTTGGAAACAGCGAATGTCGGACACGATGCCGGCATCGTGGATGTCAATGATAAAGACGCATTTATTGCTGCTGCAAAGACACGGCAATGGGACCGGGAAAAGTCCGTTCGAAAATTGGCATAACCGCCGGTTCAATAGAAAGAACCGTGCAGTCGATGACTGCACTATATTATGAGGAGATAAACAATGAGTACGGTTACGACCGAAGATGGTACGCAAATCTATTTCAAGGACTGGGGCAAAGGCAAGCCTGTGGTGTTCAGCCACGGCTGGCCCCTCAATTCGGATAGCTGGGAAGTCCAGATGGTGTTCCTGGCCTCTAACGGCTATCGCTGCATTGCCCATGACCGTCGCGGCCATGGGCGGTCGAGCCAGTCCTGGAATGGCAACGAGATGGACACCTATGCCAACGACCTCTCGGAACTTATCAATACGCTCAACCTGAAGGACGCTGTCCTGGTCGGCTTTTCCGCAGGCGGGGGCGAAGTGACTCGCTATATCGGCAATCACGGTACGAAACGAGTGTCTAAAGCAGCGCTGATCTCCGCTGTTTGCCCGCTGATGTTGAAAACAGCCGACAATCCCGGCGGCTTGCCGATGAACGTATTCGACGGGATTCGCGCCGGCTCCATCGCCGATCGCTCGCAGTTCTACAAGGATCTCGCCGGCGGCCCGTTCTTCGGGGCCAACAGGCCCGGCGCCAAAGTTTCGCATGGCATGATCGACGCGTTCTGGTTCCAGGGGATGCAGGCAGGTCACAAGAACACCCTGGACTGCATCAAGGCGTTCTCTGAGACGGATTTCACCGAAGACCTCAAAAAGTTCGACATACCGACGCTGATTGTTCATGGCGACGACGACCAGATTGTGCCGATCGGCGCCTCAGCGCTTCGCTCATCGAAGCTGGTCAAAAATGCAACCCTGAAGATCTACGCAGGTGCTCCCCACGGCCTGGCGTACACGCACAAAGACCAGCTCAACGCTGACCTGCTGGCATTCCTTAAGGCCTAAGGCTGCCTTACGGCACCTTTTAAGGACTGCCTGACAGGCAAGTTGTCCTGGATGAGAATCAGACTTTAGTCTGAACACATTGACAGCCCATGAGCATGGCCGTTAAAACAAACACGAGCGTGAACCGCAGGACGTACCGGCGGTTCATGATAAAATCTCAAACAAAAGGAAACCCGCTATGAAAATTCTTATGGTTCTTACTTCACATGACCAGCTCGGTGACACCGGGAAAAAGACCGGGTTCTGGCTGGAAGAGCTGGCCGCACCCTATTATGTGCTGAAAGATGCCGGAGCGGCGATCACACTGGCTTCGCCAAAAGGCGGCCGGCCGCCGCTGGATCCCAAAAGTGATCTGCCTGAAAATCAGACCGAATCAACCCGGCGTTTCCGTGCCGACAAGACAGTACAGGCAGAACTTGCCAACACAAAAATTCTGGCCGACATGTCCGCCGATGATTTCGATGCCCTCTTCTACCCCGGTGGGCATGGTCCGATGTGGGACATGCCCGATAACGCGATATCCATTGCGCTGATTGAAGCCTTTGTGAAGGCCGACAAGCCCGTCGGTGCAATGTGTCACGCGCCGGTTGCGCTGATCAACGTACGCAAAAACAACGGCAAGTATCTGATTCAAGGCAAGCGTGTGACAGGGTTCTCGAATGCGGAAGAAAATATTGCGGGCCTGACCGCATTCGTTCCGTTCCTGCTGGAAGACCGGCTAAAAGAACGAGGCGGCGTCTACAGCAAGGGTGCCAACTGGACTTCTTATGTCCAGGTGGACGGCAAGCTTGTAACCGGTCAAAATCCGGCCTCATCGGGACCCGCAGCCAAATCGCTGTTAAATTGCATGACACTATTTGAACTGAAAGCGAATGAAAGGTAGATGATGGCCAGTCCGCGCCCGGATTTGCGATGGCTGGCATTTCTTGGAATCGAGTTCGAAGAAAACAGAACGCGGTGAATGAGGGTGTGGCTGGAAAAGATATTCTATCATGGATGGTTAGCTATATGTCAGAGATGCTTGAAGAGAAGGACTCTGTAAAAGTTCGTAATCGCCGTGTCCACATGGCGAATGAACGGACATTTCTTGCCTGGATCAGAACAAGCATTGGAATAATGGCATTCGGTTTTGTTGTTAAAAAGTTTGTATTATTCATAAAGCAAATGTCATTGATTTTGGAAAAAGCTGATATTGAAAATGCGTTGCCTCTTTCTCATGGATATTCAGCAATCCTTGGGATATGCCTTGTCGGTCTTGGCACGGTGATGGTTCCGCTTGCATTTATCAGGTACAAGAAGATTGAGAGACAAATAGACGCAGATACATATCAACCCTCATCAATACTTGACATACTGCTCACCATATCAGTTCTTGCAGTCGGAATCTTTCTTATAATGTATTTAATTCATAGTACTTAAAGCAGATGCAACTGGCAATGGGAAAAAAGAAAATGAGCGGCAGCAAAAACCTTACAATCGTTCAAATGAACGACAGCCACGCTTATTTTGATTTACACCAAGAGATGTTCTGGCGGGCCGACCACGCGGTCTATCGTCCTGCGGGAGGTTATGCCCGCATCGCCACCGTTCTAAAACAGATTCGAGCGGAGAGCCAGGGGCATGTTCTCTTTTGCGACTGCGGGGACACCCTGCATGGCACCTATCCTGTTCTAAAGACCCAGGGACAAGCGTTGATCCCTGTTTTGAATTTATTAGGTCTTGATGCCATGACAGCCCACTGGGAATTTGCTTGTGGTCCAAAGACATTTAGTCAGCGCGTCGCGGAGCTCAATTATCCAATGCTGGCAAATAATGTTTACGATAAAGAGACCAATAAGCTGGTCTATCCTTCGTATATCATAAAAGAGATAAGTGGATTGCGGATTGGTCTTGTCGGAATCGCCTCGAATATTGTAGACAAGACGATGCCGCCCTCTTACAGCGAAGGTATCTATTTTACTCTGGGCAAAGACGAGCTTCCGCCGATCCTTTCGAGATTACGCAGTCAGGAAAAAGTGGACTTAATCGTTTTGGTCTCGCACCTAGGGTTTCCTCAGGAGATGAAGCTTTTGTCCGAGGTGCCCGGAATCGATGTGTGCCTCAGCGGCCACACCCATAACCGCCTGCACAAACCGGTTCTCAATGGAAAAACGATTGTTATACAATCCGGGCGCCATGGTTCTTTTTTGGGTCGCCTCGATGTGGAGATAGATGGCGGACAAATCATGGATTATCGGCACCGATTGATTGAAATTGAAGCAACTATACAACCCGATCCGGCAGTAGATGAGCTGATAAGACAGCTACTGGCACCCTATACGAATGACCTCTCGGAAGTTGTCGGTAATACGGCCACAGCACTCAACCGGGGGACAACCCTGGAGGCGACTATGGACAATTTCCTCCTTCAGGCCTTACTCGAAAACACCGGGGCACAACTAGCATTTTCGAATGGCTGGCGCTACGGCGCGCCGATTGTTCCCGGGAAGATAACCTTGAATGACCTCTACAACATTATCCCCATGAATCCGCCTGTCTCAACCGTAGAGTTGACAGGAGAAGAGCTTCGGATCATGTTGGAGGAGAACCTTGAAAGAACATTTTCGTGTGACCCGTATAATCAGATGGGAGGGTATGTGAAACGCTGCCTCGGTCTTAATCTGTATTTCAAGATAGAAAACCCTGTGGGACAACGTATTCAAAAACTATTTGCAGGCGATGAAGAAGTACATTCTGACCGATACTACACAGCGGCATTTGTCACCCTGCAAGGGGTTGCTGAGAAATATGGCCGCCATCGTGAAAACCGGTCAGAACGAATCATAGATGCATTGCGGGCTTACCTGGTCCGGCATAACCCCCTGTCTGCAGAACTCCGGGGTACCTTTGTGGCCGTGTAAGGAAAATTTGACAGTGTTGTATCTACCTCAACAAGGTAGGGAAAAGTGAGGTAAATCATGAGCTTGGTCTTTGAACGCGTGGTGTCGGAAGGTATTGGAGACATGAGTTATATCATAGGAGACAAGGCAACAGGGCTGGCCGCAGTCATTGATCCGCGGCCTGATTGCGACGCCTACATCCAGCTTGCCAGAGAACATAACGTAACGATCCGCCACATTATTCAGACGCATATCCATGAAGATTTTGTAAGCGGAGTTCGCCAGTTGGCTGCCAGGGTTGGAAACGCGATTATTCATGCAGGACACTCGGATGAGGATACTTATGGCTACGAGCTGAATCTGCTGCGGGACAAAGACAAGATCGATTTGGGGTCCCTCTCATTAACGGTGCGTGCCACCCCCGGGCACACACCGGAACATATCGCTGTCCTGATCCATGAAAAATCAAGTCCTGACAAGTCCTATGCCATTTTTACGGGAGGCTCACTTCTGGTCAATGCTGTAGGCCGAAGCGATTTGCTCGGCCAGAAGCGATTCGAGGAAATGCTGCACAAGCAATATGATACCTTAATGAATGCCTATGCTAAACTGGATGACGGAGTCATCATTCACCCTACTCACGGTTATGGGTCAGCATGCGGGCCTGAAATCGGGGACCGCTTCAGTTCAACAATCGGTTACGAACGTTCACATAATCCCTATATGAAGTGCAGCTCGTTTGCAGAATTCAAAGATTTATCCGTCAGGAATACAACACCCCGGCCGACTTACTATCCGCGTCTGAAAATTACGAATACCCAGGGTGCTCGTATCGAAAACAATACTCCGATAGTTCCCGGCTTGCCGGCCAAAGAATTTGAACAACTGATTGGTTCAAAGCAATGTGTCATTGTGGATACCCGATCGATGCTGGAATTTGGCGGCGGGCATATTGCCGGTGCAATCCACATAGAAGATCAGGGAGAATTGTCTGTCTGGGCTGGATGGATGCTGGACCCAAATCAGCCGCTGGCAATCGTACTTAGAAGTGATGATAAACTGGATGAGGTTGTCTCGCTATTCTGGAGAACCGGATTTACGAACATAGCAGGCTATCTGGTCGGCGGAATGGGTGCATGGGTCCGGGCTGGATTGCCTCTGGATCATATCCCGCAAATAGACGTCCATCAACTTCATCAAAACCACAAGGCCATCCAAGTGCTGGACGTTCGATCTACTTTGGAATGGAACGACGGCCATATTCCCCATGCCCAACACATCTATCTTCCCGATCTGCCCATGCACATGGGCCAGTTAAATAAGAAAGCGCCGGTCGCGACGTATTGCAACACAGGTTACCGGGCCAGTATTGCCAGCAGCCTGCTCAAGCAGGCCGGCTTTGAAGATGTTAAAAATGTACCGGGAAGTTGGAAAGCATGGATAAAGGCTAAATTACCGATAGAAAAATAGGTGAACGATGAAACGATTGTGTGTGCTGATAGTGCTTTGTATTCCAAACAGTGTGCTTGCCGCCCAGACGAGCACTGATCCCATGGCTAAGCACTGGTCTCCCTATGTTTGCGGTACGCTGATTGGCATCCTTGCGGCGGCGACCGTGTTGATTTCAGACAAACCCCTGGGGATCAGTACGGCGTATGCCCGGATTTCAGGAATGCTGGGCCTGATTCTTGCTCCCGGCCTGACCAAACGTCTGGAATACTTTAAAGACAAAAAACCGATTATTGAATGGGAAGTGATGCTTTTTGTGGGTGTCATTATTGGCAGCTTCCTGGCGGCCTGGTCCGGGGGAACGATACATGCACAATTACTCCCCGATACCAGGCTGCAGCGTTTCGGAGCCGATAGCGCCGCATTGAGAATCATTACAGCGGTGATTGGCGGGGGCTTTCTGGCATTGGGAGCCCGTATCGCCGGAGGATGCACCAGTGGTCATGGCATCAGCGGCACAATGCAGATGTCGGTCGGATCATGGATTGCGCTGATATGTTTCTTTATCGGTGGAATGGCGGTGGCGATTCCACTATTCGGGAGATAAAACAATGGTTGAGGCAAAACAACATGAAACCGGCAAACTGGGCGATTGGATATCGGGCCTGTTATTTGGAATAGCGTTTGGGTTCCTGCTCCATAAAGCCGGTGTATCCGATTATAACGTACTGATCGGCACCTTGCGATTAACGGATTTGACTGTTATGCGCGTCATCATTTCGGCAATTCTGGTGGGCAGCATCCTAATATACATCCTTGGAAGATTCGGTATGGTGCGTCCTCACATAAAACCAACGCATTACGCAAGCAATATCATCGGCGGTTTGATATTTGGTGTGGGATTTGGATTATGGGGCTATTGCCCCGGAACAGGGGCGGCAGCATTTGGCCAAGGAAGCTGGGATGCAACCTGGGGGATTTTCGGGATGGTTATAGGTTCATATATTTATGCCTTGACGGCGTCAAAGTTTAAAAAACTGTCGGGTGTAGGAGACAGGGGAAAGCTAAGTGTTCCGGAACTGATTCATATAAACCCAGGTATCTTTATCATAATTACGTCTATAATTTTTGTGTTATTACTGTCATCTATCCACTAATAGCAATAGACGCGGCACTGGAATATAAAGAAGCAACGTCATGAAAGCAAACCCTTTGAGATAATTGGAAGCACTCGGCCAGTCCATCACAAGATTTTCAGATTGCCTGTATCGCGATGTCCTTGTATAATCATGTCATGTTTTGGGCCCAAAAACGCTGTTTATGCCAAATTTAACAGGCCAAAATCAATTGGTTGGACGGCTAAAGCAGTTCGATAATCGTCCACCCAGCCGTAGTTTCATTTGTGTCGTTGACAAACAATGCCAATTGTTGCTTTTTGGCGTCTAAACCATTCCAATACATAGAGTTACTATCCAAAAAGAGAATCTGAGAATTTGATTTTTCAGCACTATCAGCAGTGTCATTTGATGACGGTTGAAGCAAGCTAAAGTCAGGATTTTTCGTAAGTTTTTTGTAAGCTGGTTTGTAAGCGGCAACATCAATGGGGCGGTATCTCGTCTTTACTACAATCTGTTCGGTACTCAATTTGGTATACCATCCAATCACTGCGAGTACAGACATCCTTTGCGATACCCCGCATCACATCGCGTTCATGGCCGCGTATGGCTTCGATGATCAATGCTGCTTTTTTACGTTCAAACAGCATAGCAGTCACAATTAGGATGATCAAAATAACACTTGAGAGGAACAATTCGTGAACTTTAGGCGGCCGGATGAAAAAAGCAACAGATTATTTTGGCGCTAAACAGGGGCAGAAAACTCACCAATCCCTAAAGAACAGAGAAGATATGAACCCTTCAATAGTATTACATCAGTAAAAAAACGCCCGCAACAAAGGATGTTGCACGCTTATTAAACCCACCCAAAAGAGATAAAAAACATATTATCTCTGCCGACGTTTCAGCAATGCCAGTCCGCCCAAGCCCAGCAACAACAGTGAAGCTGGCTCAGGAACCACCGTAATCGCATCCACCGCAAAATATGTTTCATAGATAAGATCGCCGACCTCCTGAACCTTGAAAGCCAGATTATATCGGCCAGCATTCGTTTCATCGAAAGAAAATTCGGTTACCTGCCAACCGTCTGTACACAAAAAACTGCCAATCTCATTAACACTGACTTGCATCAGATTGATTTCTGCAAGATTATCCGCCGGATCAACCGGAATCAATTTCGCAGATGCCCAATCGTTGTAAGGAGTATAATCCGTAGTTCCGAAAAACCAGGCAAAAGACAAGGTGTCTCCGGGATTAAATATCGCTTCCTGCCATATCGTTGCATAGGCATATTCCCGGTCAGAATCCTGCCCCATATCGCCAGTGGATAATACAATAAAATTATCACCTTCATAAGGGGACGCGATTTCCCATTCTACAGGTTGCGAATAGTGAACAGACGGCTTAAAGGTGGAAAAGACACCCGCAAAGCTTTCATATTGCCAATCCACCGCCGGATCAAACCATTCTGTACCACCTTCAACTTTCTGTTCAAAGCTGGCATTCAAAACAGCCGACACATTCATTGCCAGAAAGAGAACAAGGACGAAAATCAATACAAAGAAGCTCTTTTTCGTCTTGAAATATCGTGTTACCATACTGTTCACCATTTATCCCTCCGATTCTGAATAAAAAACAAGAGTTCCCTATTGACAGAGCATCTCTCTGCCAATTTAGTGGATTCAAACTTAAAACCTAAACTGCCCCTTTCCTTCCATCCGCCAATAAGATTAGCGGAACCACACTCTTTCATTGCACTAAATAATCCCCAATTATGCCAAATACTGCAATAATAAAAGATATAAATTCAATGACGAATTATACCCAAAAACACCTTTCAAGGCAAGAGATTTCTACGAGAATTTTTTGAAATAGGAAAATAGGCAGAAATGAGAGCAAAAGCCCGCATCAAAAACCACAAGATACTGAAAGAAAATAAGTTATGGCACAATAGCAAGCTTGTCCATAACTGATTGAAAGACCGAATGTTGCGAAATAATGAAAAAAAATGGGCAGAGGTGGATTCGAACCACCGTAGGCGTTAGCCAATGGATTTACAATCCATCCCCTTTAGCCACTCGGGCATCTACCCAAAACAGACTTCGGATTCTACTTAGAAAAACCGAGAAAGCAAGACTTTTTTATAATTTTTGCCCAAAAACCGCATTGTCAGCTTAAAAATAGGGATTAACATGGCGGATCGACCGAGGTTGCCGGATTTCTCAAAAAGAGCGGGCTAACACCGGACATAAAAAATCTCCGTTTAAAGCTTTTATCCTCCTGAAATCAGGACAATACCCTGACCACCCCATTATTGGCATCTACCTCAACCCGTTGTCCGGTGTGGATGATTTTCGTTGCAGGGCCTACATTAACCACCGCCGGGATGCCAAATTCTCTGGCAACAATGCTGCCATGTGAAAGCAACCCTCCCTGATCCATGACGATTCCCGATGCAGTAAGAAAATATGGCGTCCAGCCCGGGTCGGTAAACGGTGCAATGAGAATCTCGCCAGGCAGCACCTGCTGATGTTCGTCGGCACGCAAAATAACACGGGCAGCCCCCACTACCTTGCCGGGGCAAACCGACATGCCGTAAAAAACTTTTTTCGCAGAATCGACAGAAGACGCAACAACGTTTTTCGAATCAAACTTTCCAACGACTACCTGCGGAGGCTCGATGGCTTTGTTTCGTTCATATTCTGCCTGCCTTTCGCTAATTATGCGGCCTATATCAAAATCATCTTTGCCGTCCGTCACTGATTTAAGCTCTGGAAATGTAAGAAAGAAAACATCTTCCGTTTTTTCAATCGAGCCCGCCAACTTTAGCTTATTCCCAATCGTCAGCAAAATCCTGCGAATCAAAAATAGCAGGCGAACGATTTCGCTTTTTAAATTTTCCCGAAAAGCAAGCCCCCGCAGTGATGATCTAACTAATTTTCTCAGCATCAAACGCTTCAATGGGTTTTTTAGTGTACTGAGGATACCGTCAATTGACTCTTTTTTTTCTTTTAATCGCTGCTCATATTGTCGGGCCGGTGTCTCCTGTTCCATATCATGCAAACTGCCCTTGAGCATCCAGAGAACATAATCCGGCATCTCGTACCATCGCGGATTTGAAAGAAGAATCTCACTTCGGCAGTGGTGCCCATGCTGATTCATAAACGCGCCCCATGCCTTCACAAAATCGCGTCCCATTTGACTTTTTTGGGCTGCGTCCTGTATCAGTTGCCAGGATTCATGCAATTCAAGAATACGACCTATCTCTGGACTCCGCCCTGCCAATTGTGCCAATCCCTGCAAAGCAATACCTGCTTGCACATCTTCCATATTTCCCGCAGAACTCAAAAGCGAATTTGCAAGCCTTCCATGCTGGTCCCCCAGCCACCGCCTGCAAAGCCCGGTAACTATTGGAGCATAAACCACAGGAACAGCCATATATAAAATATCCAATCGCTTGCTTTCTTTTGCGATTATCTCCTCCAGCAACTGAGTAAGATTTCGATTTGTCATCGCTGCAAGATCAATTGATTGATATCGCTGCTGATCTAATTTAATTTTTTCAAGAAGCTTTAATCCTTGTGACAATCGATGCTTATGCCATTGCAGAAGATTATACGGAAACCGCAAAAGGATTTTCCAGATGCTCACTTTTAAATTCGGCAGGTCGTCGGGCCCTAAATTAATTTTTCGCAGATCATACTGCGTATCATCCCCACCGCCAAAAAGAGCGTTTCCATGTTCCGGTTTCGGAATAAGAAACTTGGGAAGCTTTGTAAAAAACGCCATCCCCGTATTCATATTAAAATAAATCCTGCCCGCAACGATGCCGAAAAAAGGATGCTCTCCAAGATCAATGCTCAGCAAATAAAACAGCTTCTGAAACATCGGTATCAACAGACGCTCCATAATCGACCAGTCCAAAGGCGTCACAGCATCCGGCGCAACTTCACCGGTATTCAAATTAGTCCAAACTTGTCTTTCTTCCCAGGCAATATCTCTGGGCTTTACGGTCACTGGACGGGCCTGAAGGATAAAAATTTGATTATCTCGGACAGCCCATTCTATATCCTGTGGACTGTGATAGCATTTCTCAATTTCATATGCAGCCTTGGCAACACTCCGGGCAGTACAAATAGGAAATTGACAGGGTTTGGTCAAAACCGCGGGCAGATTCCAAATCAGTTTAAGTTTGCTCTTGGTAAATATCAATTGGTCTGGCGTCACCCTGCCGGAAACCAGTGCATCTCCTAAGCCTCTACAAACCTCAATCACAATCCGGTCACTTTTACCGGTTAAAGGATCACAGGTAAAAACTACGCCTGAAAACTCAGCATCTATCTGCTTTTGGATAATTACCGCCATTTGAATCTGGTTATGGTCAATATGATTTTTCTGCCGATAACGATAGGCTCTCTCGGTCCATACTGAAGCCCAGCACGTCTTGATTGCTTCCAGACATTCATCAAATGTCTTTATATTCAAACAAGTTTCATATTGTCCTGCAAAGGAATGTCCTGACATGTCCTCAAATGTCGCCGAAGAACGGACTGCAACAACTGAGCCTGATAAAGCCTTGTAACACATTTCAATTTGTGCTGTCGCATCAGAATCAATCGGTTTATTAAGAATGAATTCCCGAATCTTCTGTAATTCGACAGCAGGATCAGTAATATTCTGTGACAACTGATGCAGATGTTCCCGATAGACATCGGAGACAAGACAAAATCCATTCGGCACATTAGATCCCTGATTTCTCAATCGCACAAGATTTAATGCCTTCCCCCCCATCTGGTTAGCATCCAATACCCCAGCGTCCTTAAATGTGTAGGCAACCTTCTTCATTTATTTTAACACCGATACTATTTTGAAAAAATTTCAAATATAAGTCCTCGGACTTACTACGAATATCACCTTTTCCTCCCAGCAAAAAAAACAGTATAGTCCGGTCTAAACCGGACTATACCAGTCCCTTGTTTTATTGACAAATCCTTTTTTGATTTGCTCTTTTGCTTTTTACTTATCTTCTTACTACTTTCCGGTCTTGCGTTCCGCCGCCTTGGGGTGCGTTTTAAGGCATTCTCCGGACTTTATTATCTCTTCATCCGGCAGATAATACGGTTTCAGCTTGCCGGACATAAAGGCATCATAGCCAACTAAATCCATCAACCCGTGTCCGCTGTAATTGAACAAAATGACCTTCTCTTTGCCTTCTTCTTTGGCTTTGTTGGCCTCCCGGATGGTGCAGGCAATCGCGTGGCTGGTTTCCGGGGCACAGATAAACCCTTCGGTCTTCGCCCAGGTCATCGCGGCTTCGTAACATTCAACCTGATCGATGGATTGCGGCGTGTGAAGTCCTTCGACTACACACTGGCAAACCAGCGGTGCCATACCGTGATAGCGCAACCCGCCGGCGTGGATCGGAGCCGGAACAAAGGCGTGGCCGAGCGTGTGCATCGCCATCAGCGGTGTCATACAGGCGATATCGCCATAATCGTAAGCAAACTTGCCGCGCGTCATTTTCGGGCAAGCTGTCGGTTCAACGGGAATAATATCTATCTTGGCGCCGTTGATTTTATCAAGCGTAAACGGCATCGCGATACCGGCGAAATTACTGCCGCCGCCGGCACAACCGATGACCACATCGGGCAATTTTTCGTTGATGCTCTTAAGCTGTGCTTTCGCCTCAAGGCCGATGATCGACTGATGCAGAAGAACGTGATTCAGCACACTGCCGAGCGAATAACGGGTTTGGCCGGTTGGATCGGTAACGGCCGCTTCGATAGCTTCCGAAATTGCAATCCCAAGACTGCCGGGCGTATCTGGATGTTCAGCAAGCACGTTTCGCCCCGCATTGGTTTCCGTGCTTGGGCTTGCAGTGCAATTAGCGCCCCAGACCTGCATCATTAATTTACGGAAAGGCTTCTGGTCGAAACTAATACGCACCATAAACACCTTGCACTCAAGTCCAATCAGTTGGCAGGCAAACGCCAATGCACATCCCCACTGGCCGGCACCGGTTTCGGTCGTCAGCTTTTTGATTCCAAATTGTTTATTATACCACGCCTGCGGAACCGCAGTATTCGGCTTATGGCTGCCTGCGGGAGAAACGCTTTCATCTTTATAATAAATTCTGGCTGGAGTTTTCAAATATCGCTCCAGATAAACAGCCCGACGCAACGGCGCCGGACGCCAACGATACAGAATATCCAGAACCTCTTCAGGAATGTCAATCCATCGCTGCGTACTGACTTCCTGCTCAATAATATTCATCGGAAACACCGGCGCCAGCATATCCGGTGTAACAGGCTTGCCGTCCGGCGTCAGCGGCGGAAGCAGCGGTGTTGGTAAATCAGCGGCAATATTATACCATTGGCGTGGAATGTCCTGTTCCTGAAGCAAGATTTTTCGGTTCATACGGTTTTCTTTCCAGATAAAATAGTACGAGTTATTGAATCTTCCCTTTTCAGTATTTTAGCGCCGCGGGTAATCTTGCATAAACTGATTCCCATTTCACCGGCGATTTGCCGTTGGGCAACTCCCTGAGACAGTCGCCTCATCAGTTCCCATCGTAATGCGAGATCACGCAGTTCCGCGGAGGTTAAAATTTCTTGAAGAAACCGACTCATTGGTTCACGGTCTCGAATCTGACATAAAACATCGACAATCTGATCCACGCTAACCGCATCATGCTCACTCTTGATTCTATTCATAGTAACAATCTACCTAAATTTAGATATAAAGTAAAGTTTTATTTCCCCTAAATCGTCAACACTGACCAAGTCTTATAATAAACATCTTTTGGCGTTTCAATCAACGACGAAAAAAAGATTTTGTGAACACTTTTGGTTAAATCACCCTATAAATTCGCCGATAGATTATCAGAATAGAGAATTTATTATAAAGGGAGTTACATTATGGGAATACAGAATTGGTCAGACAGCATTATATTGGTTAATCTTGCTGAAGAACCATATCTCGGTGAAGAACTGCAAACAACGCTTGTGATGGTAGCAGACAAAGCAGATCATGATGTCGTGGTTGACTTTGCAGCAGTATCATTAATAACCTCTTCAAGTTTGGCTAAATTGCTCAAATTACGTAAAACACTGCTCGAAAATGGGCATAAGTTGATTTTATGCAGCGCAAAACCGCAGACAAAAGGCATATTCCGACTGACCGGCCTCGACAAGGTCTTCAATTTTGTTGACGACCAGTTTATGGCACTTGCCGGATTGCAAATGGTAAATTAACCAAAAGTCCCATTAAGGCTTTATGTGCCGATGTCAATATTTCAGCACAAAAAGTACCTGAAAAAACTCTGAATAACAACATAACTCATTTATTTAAAATACGTTACACACTCATTAATGCGGCATAAAATAACTCATTAATAGTTTTTAGTTGCAATTTCATTTCATTATTGCTAAATTACTTACAGTATGTGCTGAGACAGAAAATGTATGGGAGTACACGGCAAAAACCTCTCTTCCAAATTTCCGTGTAATTTCATGTTCGGTTTCGGTATTGGAGACGCGGAGAAAATGATGGGGATAATATCGTATTTTCTCGTCTCATGTTATGGAATTCAAAAAGAGGACAGAAACTGCTTTTTTAGCGCATGTAAGGGTGTGCTAATCCAAGCGGGGGAAAGAGTTGTATGTTCAGTGCCAATGAAGATGGATTTGCGCAGGAGTCTGTGCGCAAGGAGAAAGCTATGCAGGCTGGAGTTGCGCCCGAAGGAACGAAGCAATTTGTAAACAATCCCGACGACACGATGATTGGCTCGTCGGAGTCTTTTGATTCACTTATAGATACCATTCGATCTGTTGCAGCACGTCGATGCAGCATTACCATTGTCGGCGAAACGGGTACAGGCAAAGAAATGGTCGCCAAGAAAATTCACCGATACAGCGACCGTTGTGATAAGCTTTTTGTCCCTGTCGATTGTACAACATTAACCGGCCCCCTGTTTGAAAGCCAGTTGTTTGGTCATCTCAAAGGATCATTTACCGGGGCAACCGATTCGACAATGGGTTTCTTCCGCGCCGCCAGTGGCGGGACTATTTTCCTCGATGAAATCAGTGAGATTCCGCTTGAACTGCAAGCCAAACTGCTTCGCGTCCTCCAGCAGGGAACGGTTACGCCGCTGGGTTCAACACAAACTTATCCGGTGGATGTCCGTGTGGTGTGCGCAACGAACAGGGATTTACGGCAAATGGTTGCCGACGGCGATTTCCGTGCCGACTTGTATTATCGACTCAATGTCGTAACTCTGCAGGTACCGCCCCTGCGTGAACGGCCGGAAGACATCCTGCCGATGGCTTCATACTTCCTGAAGAAACTCAGCCGGTTTTACAGTGAACCGTTAAAAACATTGTCCCCACAGTCGCAGCGGATTCTGCTGGAATACCCCTGGCCCGGCAACGTCCGTCAATTGGCAAACGCCATCGAACGGGCTTATGTATTGACACAGGGTCTGATGATCGAGGCAGAGGTATTACCGCCGGAAGTTCTGCTTGAAAAACGCACCGCCGGCAAAGAAAGCGCGTTGTTGTCGATGAATGCGGCAAATGAGCGATTGATCGTCGAAGCGCTTCGCCGAAGCAAAGGCCAGAAAGCAAATGCGGCCAAAATCCTCGGTATCGACCGCCGTAAATTGAATCGCATGATCGAAAAGCTCAATATCGAAATCACGCAAATCCGTAACGATTGATTTTCAAAATTGTCAACTGTTGTTTATGCGATAAGCATCGGCTCAGCGACTTGTCTTTTGTGTTCAGCTCCGAATAAAATCTCAACCAGCGCCAGCGAAAATTCCATCGCCGTTCCCGGCCCTTGGCTCGTGACGAAATTGCCGTCCGCAACAACACGTTTTGCCGCCGCCGAATGGTCAGGCAGTTCCGCTTGAAAAGACGGATAACATGTCGCCTTATGCCCGCCCAGCAAATGATGATGAGCCAGTACTACCGCCGGTGAAGCACAAATCGCAGCGACCACCCTGCCTGCCTGGCATTGCTGTCTGAGCAATTCGATTAAAACCGCACAATCCCGAAGATGTTCAGCGCCGGGCATCCCCCCAGGCAAAACAATAGCGTCATATTGTTCATTTGCACATTCATTGATCCGTACATCGGCGACAATCTTTGTTTTTCGTGATGCCGTAATTTGCAGTCCTGACGCAACTGAGGCGACGACAACCCTGGCGCCGGCACGGCGCAGCACATCGATAATTGTAACCGCCTCCAGCTCTTCCGTTCCATCCGCGATTGGCACCAATACTGTTTTATTCATCGCTTACCCCGCATGCAAAAATTTACTTTTTACTTTCCTCGCCTTCCGTCACTTTGTACAGATACTGCACCTCCGACGCCGTCAGCAGGCGGTAACACCCCGGCGCAATACCTTTCATCTGAATCTTGCCGATATGTGTCCGCTTAAGACTTTTAACCTTGTATCCGAGCCGTGCGATAATACGGTGAATCTGCCGGTTCAGGCTCTGACTGAGTCGAACTTCAAATGTGGTTTCAAGATTATTGCGATGGATGACCTTAAGAGAAGCTTTCTCGGTCTTCCCTTCGGCCAGCCAGACACCGCTTTTCATTTTCTCAATTGCTTCGCCGTCAATTCGCCCGCGAACCACAACCTCGTACGTTTTCGGCAGTTCGAATTTCGGATGCGACAGCCGATTGGACAAGACCGAATCATTGGTCAGCAAAATCACGCCGGTCGTATCGGAATCCAGCCTGCCGACACAAAAAATACGCTCCCGGCTATCAATATAGTCAATCGCCTTTCTGCGTCCCTGCGGGTCGAAATTGGTACAGATCACATTTTTCGGCTTGTGAAAAAGATAATAAACCTTTTCCTGCCGCTGAAGACGTTGGCCATTGACCCGGATGTCATCCACCTCCGGATTGGCAAATGCCGGAAGCTCCATAATCGTCCGGCCGTTGACCGAAACTGCCCCATTTAATATCAGTTCCTCGCAATTCCTGCGAGAGTCAATTCCGGCCTCGGAAAGCACTTTTTGCAGGCGAACCATTCCCGGAGGAGCCGTAGTTTTTTTCTGTTTTTTACTCTGTTTTGATTTTTGTCTATACATCATATCTTTATTTCAAAAAACGACCTATCAGCCACATCAGCAGTGTCATTACCGCCGACAACACAAGGCAACTGGTAATCGGGACAAAAACTTTCCAGTTTTTACCGCCAAAATCCATATCGCCCGGCAGACGGAAAAGACCGACTTTCCCGAGTACCATCACTAAACCGCCGATACAGCACAACAAAAGTCCGGCGATAATGAGCCATTTACCGATTTGCCCGGGAGAATTCATCATATAAAACTGCCCAATTAAGGTGCCTGTATCTTACTTTTAAAACATTAGCATTATATCCGGACAAACCAAAACCGCAATTATTTTCAGAATTTCCTTTTGCCCCCGCTATCGACGAAAAAACAGGTTATTCCAAGTCAAATAAAGAATTGTCCATCGGCTCAAACCACCCGATGTGAAATGCGGAAGCCTCCGTGCCATCATTGTTCTTTTCGTCGTATTCCCCCATTTTTCTGCCGTCAACATGGCCGTCCGCCCAGACGATATCGGCGTACTTCCTGTGACGAAAATGAATAGAAGGACTGGGGGCCAACGCCGGTTCTGGCTTCCGATTGATAACAAAAAAACGCGGCTCTGCAAACGGATACATAATCAGGCATGCAGAGCCATCAATTTGCTTTGCCATCGCAGTATCGCTAAACAGCAGCGTTTCCTGCGGACGTCTCAGGCCCGACAGTCGCGCACTTTCTTTGCAGCCGTGGTTTTCGTATCCTATCTGCCAGATTTGCGAGCCGATATAAGTGAAATTGTAACCGTATCCTCCGTTGCCCTGCTCATAATCATCCTTGTCCGGCGACAATATTGTATAGGCTATTTTTTGAGGACACTGGATTACCAAACCGGATAGATATGAAGCGAGCGGCCCTTTCGTCGGGTCAAATGGAGCATTTTTACAGGGGCGTTCACCATACCAGCGATGTAAATTCTCCGAGTAAATATCCGATGCCCCCGGCACGGAATAGCCGCAATATTCCTGCGAATAACCTTCATTGGCCAGAGCCAGTTGGCGAAGATTATACTTGCATACAATCTCTTTTCCCTGGCTCTTGGAACTTTGCAGCGAAGGAATCAGAATCGCCATCAGCAGCGAGATAATGGAAACCACCACAAGAACTTCAATCAGCGTCATCGCCCTTATGCGAAGATTGAATCTGGTCCGCCGCAACATCATATTATTGACCCAATGTTCCGTCGGCCAGATCAAATAGCCAGAACATCCCAACGCCCTGCGTATTTGACAAGCCGCCTGTATTGATCTGGGGCATTTCCGTCATCTCAGCCATTCGGGCAGCACTGGCAGGATAACTAAACTCCAACGTCCCCAAAGATGCTATCTTTCCATCGTCCGCAGGCCGCCCAAACTCCATCTTGTCGATCTGGTTTTTGTCGATATCAATGGAAACGGATATCTGCGTATTCTCATAGCCGGGCGCATCATATAAGGTTACGATTCTTCTTTCGTAATCATATTCTTTAAAATTAATATTCTCCAGCTTAAATGGAATCCGGCATTCCGCGGCATCCCTGCGAATGCTGTCAATCGTATGAATACCAAACCAGGGCCGCATCAGCCCCTTAAAAAAGCTGCCCGCCGGATAGGACGCCGTCACACGGCCCTGATGATCTAAAACCGCCGCCCCCGCCGCCGAATCCACAAGCGTCAAATCATCGCCAATCTTCAAACTCAACACCGGCGGATACTCCCGCAGCTTATTATAGACAAATGGAATCCTGCAATTCCCGTAAACCGCACGCCCGTTGATTGTCCCGGTAATATGAAAAACCGTCCAGCCCTGTCTGTGTATCTCGTCTCTTTCATCGATAACCGGGGCGGTCTCCGGCCATTTATAGCGAAAATCGCCGAACGTTTTTTCATCTAACACATTGTATGAAATTGCGGACTTGAAATCTTTGGCGTTGGCAAATCGGTTATCGTACAATTCAACCAGCAGCCCCGTTTCCGGATCACGTTTATAGTCAACGCCGGCTTCCTTGCCCTCGATGGCGTCAAGAAAATCACAAAACTCCTGACTGTCGCACGGAAAACGCAGCGTATCTTTATTTGCCAAAGGGGTACTGAACCGATAAATTTCATTTCGCCCCGAATGGTAATAAAACTGTCCATCGCCATCCAAACGCCATCCGCACAATTTATTCTGAACCTGCGGGTCCCATCGCTGGGTCATCTGGAATAATGGCCCATCAACGCCTTCCGGGAAGAAATACCATTTTTCATACGCTCCGCGGCTTAGGCTCTTACCCATCAGCAAGTTTGCGTTGGGAATATACGATTTTTCCCACGCCTGCTTGACAAAATGAAAACTTTTTATTTCCTGCTTTGCCGGCCCGACATCATTATTGGAAGCCTGATTGATCATTGCTGTCCCGCCAACAATAATGCCCACTCCGGCAATCAGTGAAATCAAAGAAAAGCATATCTTGCCGACAATCGTACCAATCGTTGCCGCGACAACACCCACCTCCAGCGACGAAGCGGACACCGTAACCGCCGCTTTGGTCGGCGAGGTAATCTGGCCAAAGATACACAGCAGCATAAGAAACGAAGCCTTGGTAATTCCTTTTTTCCTCAGTTGCGACCGCAATTTATCCTTGGCGCGGAAAAAAGTAAGCCGCGCGGATATTTCCGAACAATCCATAATTCCCGCGATCTGGGAATAAGAAAGATTTTCATAGCAGCGAAGAACAAGAACATTCTTCTGCTTCGGTTCAAGTTTGGACAGCGAATCAACCAGAGTTTCAGCAATTTCTTTACTGATCAGGCTTTTTAGCCCTTCAATCTCTTTGTTCTGAATGCCGTCCACAAGATTGTTTTTGTCATGAATTGACATACACCTTTTGTTCTTAATTGACCGGTAATAATTATTCACTTTTGCCCAGGCAGTCCTGTATAGCCAGGACTTAAACGCCTCGGGGCTGCGCAGGTCCTTGATCGACCTGCACATTTCAATCAGCGTTTCCTGACGAATATCATTGCTTAGGTTCTCGTCCAGTGTCAGCCGGTAAATATAGCTGAAAAGATCGTCCTGAACGCGCCCGATCAGGGAATTCATACTTTCCTGACACCCTTGACGGGCTTTTTCAATCAACGGTATTATCGTGTTGTCATTCATCAATTGCGCTGCCTCTATAAAGACCCTGCCGATACAGACATGTTACAATGTTTTTTTAGATAAATTTCACCAATCTTCTCAAAAATTATACAAAACCGTCCCACTCCATACAAGACATTTCTTTATCTAAAATAGAAATTTAGGGTTGAAAAATTCACTTTTTTTCATAAAATAAAAAAATAATTTCACAAAATTTCTTCGTAACATTTAAACGGTTTCGGGTTCTATATTATTATAAAACGCCATAATAAAGATAAATTTGGGCTTTTTTGGAGAAATTCCAATGATTAAATTTTATTGTTCCTCGTGTAACCAAAAACTCGGCGTCCCCGATGAGTACGCCGGGAAACGTATCCGCTGCAACAAATGCGGCCAGCCCGGCACCGTCCCCCGTCCCGAAGTCGTACTTGTCCCCGCTGAGACAAAACCGCAGCCTGTTGCCGCAATGGCTCAATCCGCTCCGGCACAGACCAAAACCCCGCCATCCTTAAATCTTGAACTCGACAATCTGCCCCCGCTCGACCCCAATATTGAGGCCATCCAGCAGGCATCCCGCCAGCGGGCTTCACAGATAAAAGTATCCGCTCCCGCATCTAAAACAGGCTCTTCACGGCAGACCGCCGCCGCAACCGAAATCGCCAAAGGCATGGGCAAAATCCCCCTGTCATTGGCCACCTGTGCCGCCTATATGCTTGGCGTGATTATTCTGTGGGTACTCATTGCCAAATTTACTGGGTTCATCATTGGCTATGTTGTTATTGGCGTTCCCGTGGCCGGTGCATGGGGGCTGACCCGCTTTACTGAAAATCGCGGGATCATGCTGGGCTTGCTTGCCGCAATCCTCGGATTTGCCGGAATGCTCATCGCACACGGCGCCGTTGCCAAATGGGTCATCCTGCCGATGCTGCAAAACGATACGGAATTTACGGAAAGCATGAATACGGCCTTTTCCAGCAAATTCTCCGAAACCGCAGGCCAACTGACTGCCGAACAGGTCACCAGACTCGCCGAGGAAGAAGATACGATGGTTTTCGTTGCCGCGATGTCGCTGGTCAATGAAAACCAATTGACCGAAGACCACGTCAAACAGATGTTCGTCTATAAAATGGAAACCGAAGCCGCCGAAGACAAAAATGATGTCCCCGCCTCTTTGCCGGAGGTTGACAACGACTATGCCGCTGCATCCAAACGTCTGGAAGAATGGGATTCTGACACCCGCAAGCAAATGCTTCGCCAATATTATCCCAAAGTCGGCGGCATCATCAGCCAAACTTTCATGGAAGAAACCAAAATCGGCAATGCAGTAAACTTTTTCATTGCCTTTGTCGGCTCATTCGGGCTTCTCGACCTGCTCTGGTTCCCGATGGGTCTCTACGGCGCATTTAAGCTCGCTTCCGGCATGGAAGGACAGGAATAAAAAATACTTTTTAAAAAAGTTTTGTAACAGTTGTCGAATTTCGGGGTCTATCTAGTACTCTGTCCGCCCTAAGTTGACGGGTAGAGTTTTCTCAGTTTAATTCG
>CAYTHV010000018.1:0-32431 GCA_964437685.1 uncultured Pirellulales bacterium | reverse complement strand
ATCCAATACACCACCATCGCCGCCAGCAGCGCTGCGGGTATGACCGCAACCTGCGGCAATCCGTATTTTGTTAAAGGTATTCGCATAACCCTTTATCATACCCCAGCATCGCCTTTTTCACAAGTCTTAATTAATGGCCTTTTCGCATCCTCTATCAAGATATTATTTTATGCGGACTTGATGTATCCACTTCCTTCTTTTCGGATAATCACCAAATATAAAAAAAGTCTTGATAGATTTACATTCCACTCTATACTGAGGAAATTCATTGCCTGAAAATCAAACATAAAAATATTTTTTAGGAGTTGAACACATGAAAAAGAGTCTGGTTGCAGCAATTTTGGCGATGTTCGCTGGTATCTCTTTCGCAGATGTCAAACTGCCGGCGATTTTTGGCGACAACATGGTGCTCCAGCAACAATCCAAAGCTGCCGTATGGGGCTGGGCGGCTGCGGGAGAAAAAGTTACGGTAAAAGGTTCCTGGATGTGGCTTCCGGTCTCAACCAAAGCCGATAAAGATGGCAATTGGCAGGTTAAAATCAAAACTCCCCGCGCAGGCGGCCCATATACCTTAACTATTCAGGGCAACAACAAAATTACTTTGGCCAATGTTCTTAGCGGCGAGGTGTGGATATGTTCGGGCCAGTCCAATATGCAGTGGACGGTTGGGCAGTCGGATAATGCCAAGAAAGAAATTGCTGCGGCAAAATACCCAACAATTCGCCTATTTACCGTGTCGCGCGTGTTTACGCCTGAGCCGCAGAAAAATTGCACCGGAAACTGGGTAGAATGTAATCCCAATACTGTCGGCGGATTCAGTGCGGCCGGATATTTCTTCGGACGTGATCTTCACCAGAAACTGAATGTACCAGTCGGCTTAGTTGATACCAGTTGGGGCGGAACTCCAGCCGAAGCATGGACCAGCGAAGAAACACTGAAACAATTCAACGGATACGAGCCGATTATCAAAGCCTTTCAGGGTCCTGAACCCGTTGCAGAACCCAATGTGCCGGTTAAGAAATTTAACCAAAACACGCCTACAGCACTGTACAATGGTATGATTGCTCCTTTGGTTCCATTCCACATTGCCGGCGCAATATGGTACCAGGGCGAGTCCAATATTGGCCGCTCTGCGGAATATGCGACACTTTTCCCGGCGATGATTACCGATTGGCGAAAACACTGGGGCATCGGAGATTTTCCATTCTACTATGTGCAGATCGCTCCGTATTCTTACGGTAATAATGACGCCTCCTTCTCTGCTTATCTGCGTGAAGCGCAACTAAAGTCGCTGTCGGCAGTTAAAAATGTTGGTATGGCAGTTGCTACCGATATTGGCATGGAAAAAGACATCCACCCGACAAACAAACAAGATGTCGGTAAACGGCTGGCATTGTGGGCGCTGACAAAAACTTATAATAAAAAAATTGATTCTTTCAGCGGACCGTTGTATAAGAGTATGAAAATAGAAAACAATCGTATTCGGTTGTTCTTCGATACATACGGAGAGTTGTCGGCCAGGGAGGGCCATCTATCTGAATTCATCATCGCCGGAGAAGATAAGGCCTTTGTCCCCGCCTCTGCGGAAATCGACGGCGACAGTGTTGTCGTCTGGAGCGATCAGGTACAAAAGCCTGTCGCCGTGCGGTATGCGTGGAAAAACTGGACAACCGGTTCTCTGTTTAATAAGGCCGGATTGCCCGCATCCTCGTTCCGTACCGACGACTGGAAAGACAATCCGGAGGGGCCTGTCAGCATCGACAATTATCGAAATTAATTTTCAGTAAATCAAAAAAGCCTCTTTTGCAACTCAACAGGGGCTTTTTTTATGCGCAAAAAAATGGTTAATCAAAATCCGTCGGCAAATTCGGATTTCGCAAATGCTCATAGAAACGCTTGATCTGCTGAGGCAATGTCCGCGACAGCGAGAGCGGAGGGATTGCATCCTCGGCGAAAAAATCGATTTCGCTGGTCTCGTGGCTTGGGGTTGAACTGCCGCCGATAATTTCACACAGAAAGAAGTGTTTATAAATATTGAATGGGTAATATGGCGTATGACCCTGCTTGTTGCGGTCCCAGACGGCCAGCAGCTTGACCACGCGGACATGGTAGCCGGATTCTTCCCAGACTTCGCGAACGACGTTTTCGGCTGGCGTTGAGCCGACGTCGCACCAGCCGCCGGGCAGCGTCCAGCCGCCGTCTTCGACTTCTTTAACCAGCAGGATTTTATTGTCCTTAAAAATCACCCCGCGGCAGTCGGATTTCGGCGTCGGATACCCGCAGTCTTTTTGCAGCATGGATTTAATTGTGTCCGCGTCGAGGTAGGTATGACGCTCTAAAATCCGGGCGGTAATCCATTCGAGCTTTTCATACCGCTGCTTTTCATAGACGTCTTTATTGAAATGTTTTCCCGCCTGCGAAAGCGCTTTGAGTTCCGTGGCGATGGATAACCAGTTAAAATTGTTCATAATTTTTTTAGTCGACATGTTCAGTCCACAACAGGTATTATAATTCTTTAGCTAATTCAGCCTCAGCCGTAGTCCAATTTATTTTATTTTTTCCTTTTAATACCCACTCTAAAACGGGGGTTGTTAAATTCAATTGTTTACACTTTATCAACAATCCCCAGATGGATTCACATTTTTTCCATGCCGAGGTATAGATTAAATGTCTTAACGCATAAAGCAAATTTTTCTTTTGCATAGAACTCTTGAAAATAGAACCCCACTGATAAAATCCGGCATAAGCATTCCAGTATCCCTCTTCGATCTGCTGGCAAGTCATGGTTGGATGCATAAAGACGGCGTGTCGGGTGTCGTATAAATTCCAATTATTAGAAAGAATTTTATTCTCAGAATTAAGCCTGTTGAAAAGAGCGGTTCCTGGATAGGGTGTCAAGATATGAAATGTCGCCGTTTCGATAGAATTTTCAATAGCCCAGTCAACGGTCGTTTGAAATACAGACGGGTCGTCCTCATCAAAACCAAATACAAAACTGGCATTGATCATAATTCCATAGCGATGCAATCGTCGAATTATATCTCGATATTCAACGATCTGATTATGTTTTTTATTATGAGAAACAAGTGTTCCTTGATTAAGACTTTCAAAGCCAATAAAAAGACTTCGTAGTCCGGATTCCGCCGCAATCTTAACAAGATTTTCGTCTTTAAGCGATTGTATTGTGCCTGCTCCCTGCCAGACACGGCGATGGCCGCGGAGCTCTGAGAATAGTTCTTTTGCAAATTTAGGATTAGCGAAAATATTGTCATCCAGAAAAAACAGATGTTTCCCCTGCAAAGATTCTATTTCTCTGAGGGCTTGATCAATTGAATAATGATAATAAGATTTTCCACCACGAAAAAAAGTTTCTTTATAACAAAAATCACAACTGTGTGGGCACCCTCTGGAAATGACTATCGAATTAGGAACAAGATAACGATGTCGATTAATCAAATCTCTGCGAATAAGCGGCAACTTTTCAAGTGTGCGATGTTGTGAACGATAAACTCTTCGAGGATTGTTTTTGCGGAAATCCCGTAAAAACCGAGGCCATGATTCTTCCGCAGGACCCAGAACAATACTATCTGCGTGCTGAATCGCCTCACGGGGTAATGAAGTTGTATGCAACCCTCCGAGAACTACATAGACGCCTTGTTTTCGATAATAGTCGGCAATTTCATAAGCTCGATAAGCAGAAGTAATGTAGACTTCGATTCCAACTAAATCAGGACAATCATTTAGGCTTAATTGCTGGATATGTTCGTCAATAACCTCAACTTCATCTGCATCACCAAAGTAGCCGGCAAGTGTTGCTAAACCAAGAGGAGGAAATAAGGAGTATTTGATCGGTCGCCAGTATTGTCCTTTTGCTTCTGTAAGGGCTGGCAGTATCAACTTGACCTTCATTCCTGTTTCCTTATCGAGGTTTGACCAGGCGATTTGCAGGTTATAGCCGCCGCAGGGGCCGTCGGCATTCATCACTTCGCCGGCAAAGAACAGGCCCGAGCAAAGTTTGGATTGCATTGTCGTCGGCTCGATTTCATCGAGACTGACGCCGCCGCGGGTGATGGTCGCTTCGGCAATCGGTCGAATCCCCTTGATCGTCAGCGGCATATCCTTAATCAGGCGAATCAATTCGCGCCGGGATTCTTTGGGCAATTGCGCTGCCATGATCGGCCGTCCTTCGGTTTGAATCCGCTCGACCAAATGCAGCGTAATCGCTCGGGGCAAAAGATCGGTAATCACACGGGCGATTTCCTGCCGCGGATAGGTCACACAGCCTTGAAGGATAAAGTCCTCAACCTGCTGAAAATCTTTATCCGGGCAAAAATCCAGCTTGACCGCCAGCGGTTCGGTATGGCTATGCAGGTAATCGGTAATCGAGCGGGACAGGTCAAACGTAACCGGCCCGCCGATACCATCATCGGTGAACATCAGCGGCCCGCGAGGCTGAATCTTTTTGTCGTCGATGATCGCGGTAATCCGCACATCCGGAACCGCCACACCCTGAAGTTTTGTCGGCCAGGATTCGACGCTTGTCAGCGGAGCCATCGCGGATTTTGCTCCGACAATGGTATGTCCGAAGGCTTTGGCAAAGGCGTAGCCGTCGCCGGTTGAGCCGGTAAATGGCCAGCTTACTCCGCCGGTAGCGATAATGACCGCAGGTGATTCATAGCTGTCGAATCCAGTTTTAACGGCAAAGCCGCCGGAGTATTGTTTCTCAAGCGATTGAACAGTCTTTCCGTGTACAAATGAAACTCCGGCCCGCCGGGCCACATCGGACATAACCCGGCTGACATCGGAGGCGCGATCGGTTACGGGGAAAACGCAGCCGTCTTTATCGACTTTGGTGGCAAGCCCCCGTTCGGCGAAAAACTTCTGGACTGCTTCAGGCGAAAATTCATAGAGACTGTGTTTGAGAAATCGCCCGCAAAAATCATATTCGCGGACAAAGTCCTCAATGTTTCCAGTATGGGTCAGGTTGCATCGTCCGCCACCGGTTTTGAGCAGTTTGCGTGTGATGGTGGCGTTTTTTTCAATAACGAGGACCTTCGCGCCTCGCTGCGCAGCGAATATCGAGGCCATAAGCCCAGCCGCTCCGCCGCCAATAATGCACACATCCCATCGCATTTCGTTTTTTTGCCGTCCTAAAAAGAGATAACACTTTCCGAGGGCATATCTTATCGTCAAATTGGCTGTAATGGAATTGAAAATTGAATTTTATGTGATTTCAGGGTAAATTTTCACCCAACCCCCCAGAATAGCCCGCTAAAAAAGGCTTTCCTTTGCCAGATAAATCGGATATTTTGGATACTGTACTTGGGGGTCAATGCCAGTTGATGCAAAAAACACACTTGTTCCCTTGGAAAGGATTACAGTGCGAATTTATATTATTTATTTGGCAGTATATCTATTTTGTCTGTCTGTTGCGGCGGATGCGGATCAAATCTATTTGACCAATGGAGATCGTCTGACCGGCACCATTACACAGCTCGACGACGGTAAAATCACAATCAAGACAGAATTGATGGGCAATATTGAGATTAATATCGAAAACATTCAGACTTTTTCAAGCGATGACCCACTTGAAATGCAGCTTCGGGATGGGACGATTGTCAATCAGCCGGTTCTGTTCGCCGAGAAAGGGACGATTCAGGTCGCAGCCGACGTAAATACGCCGCCCAAAGCAATTGATTTGTCGCAAATCAAATTATTCTATCCATCCACACCGCACTGGGAAGGCGATATCTCTGTCGCGATGACGCACTCTACCGGTAACACTAAAACCGAAGCGATTTCGGGCAGCGCAAATCTGTCTCGGCGTACCCAGCAAGACCGCACTACGCTGGGCGGCGATTATGCCCGCCGTATTGAGGAAAAGTCGGACGACATCGAAGAAAATACTACCGAAGACTGGATGAAATATCGCGGCAAATACGCTTATTTCCTGACCCCAAAGTTCTACCTGTTCGGCGAAGGACGCTATGAACAGGATCACATTGCAGATCTTGACAGCCGTACCGTAATGGGCGGCGGCGGTGGTTACCAGTGGATCGAATCGAGCACAACCAACTTCGCTACGGAATTGGGCTTGGCGGCCGTCCAGGAGCGATACAGCGGTGTCTCAAGTCACGAAACCGATTTTTCCGGGCAGGCAGGCTATCATTTTGACCACAGATTTAACAACATCTTCCAGTTCATCAATGACCTGACATATTACCCCGCCCTGGCCAATCCCAGCGACTATTACATGAGCAGTTCCGCCGAAATCCGGGCGGCAATGAGCAAAAATATATTCGCGAATTTCAAAGTCCTGTTCGACTATGATTCAACCCCGGCGGAAGACAAAGGCGATTCGGACATAAAATATCTCTTGGGCGTCGGATATAAATTCTAAACAAAAGCGAGAAATGTCCTATCGTCCGGCAAGAACCGGCGATTGGAGTGTTTTTTGTGTCAATTGAATCTGGTGAAGCTGGTTGTTTTTTTCAATGGTACTGGCCAGCAGAACAAATTGGGTCATCAGCATTTCAATCAGGTCGGCGTTGGCCTCGGCGGTTTCGTAGCAATAGCCCTGCAGCACAAGAACCATATAGCCGCAATTGGTTCGTTCGGTGCAAAACTGTCCCGCGGCGATAACGCTTGATCCGGCTTCGCAAATTGCCGGCTCAAAACCGTCATCCACCTGCGAGCAAATCCGATGCAGCAGTTCGGAATCCTCGATGGTTTCGGAAAGCCGTTTGCGGTCGCCGGCACGGACGGACTTGTTCTTGTCCAGCAGGATCCAGAAGGGTCCAAAGCCGGATTGTTCCGGAGCCAGTGCCCGCCCGACCTGCTCGATCAGCGTATGCGACGAAGATAAAATTGCCTGATAAATACTGTCCATTGTCTCTGCCTTAAAATGTTAAACGACAGAGAGGTGTTTCGGTAAAATAAGGAATCAACTTAGCGTATTTCCAAAAAAAACCTTAAAATGAACACAAAATTCAGGACAGAACGGAGCCTTACGGCGTGGTTATCGGACGTCTATCTGTGCACAGCACGACCTGACTGTGTCAGATCGTGCCACACTTTAGAACACTTGACTCTTACAACCTTTTTTTATTATACTATGCTGTCAACTCTGAACTATTATTGATCAAGGGTTTGTTTGTCGAAGCGAGAGCATCTTGGCTCTCCGATTCTTTATTACTTTTTCGGAGGGTTCGGTTGGCAACTCGTATAATTTTCTTTTTTGCCTCGTCAGCTTTTTCGCCTTCCACAACCTCTCTTTTAATGACCTCTGAAAGCAAAACTGTTTTTATTTGTTCATTATCGATTTTGACATCTGGCGATAATTTTCGCAATTCTTTGCGAAGAATATCTAACACAGGATTGCTGGTAAGAATTGCTCCTATGAAAAAGCGGCTTAAAACTTGACGTTGAGTTTGATAATCGCCAAGAGCAGATTTACAAATTCCCTCTTTGGTAATTAAGAAAAGACTTTCAATGTCGGCATCTTTTTTTGAATTTAATGCAAGGAAGTCCATTTCTAAGACGAGTTCTTGGGAAATCGGTTTACTAAAAGCTACTTTGTACACCTGCCATTTTACTCCATTGGTCAAAATAACCCAATCAACTCCTTGATTTGCTGCATAATCGACTGCTTGCTTAATATGTGTTTCTTTTAAGTCTAAACCGATGGCCTTAACTTCAATTAGCACTTGTAGTTTGCCATCAATTTTAATCGCCAGGTCAACAAAGCTATTGCGAATAGCATATTCTGACGTAATTTCTGAATATTTGTCAAAACCGAACACATCATAGAGCATATCCATAATGATTGTAACGGTGTCGGATTCATTTACATCTCTGGATTTAGCCGAAGACAGAATCGGTTGAAATTTCTTGATATTTGACATTAACCTGCTTTTAACTTTACTCGAAATAGTCGCCATGTTTATCTCCTGTTAAAAAAGTAATAAATTCTGATCGTGTAAACGAGGTATTGTGTGGCACGGTCTGACGTAGTCAGGCTGTGGTTTTTAAATCTATCGACCCATTTTTCGTCCACATTCATCTTCTTTTTTTTCCTTACAGCCTTCATTTTCCAAATGCCAAATCTCCAACAATCGTGCTGCTAAATTATACACCCACGTTTTATACTAACAAGACATTTCTTTACCATAAAGATAGAAAAATTCCACTTCTGATTTCAGACTCCTGTGTTCTGGTATCTGCTGTATTAAAACTCAACTTTACCAATTGTCCATTTACCCCAACAACCTGAAAATTTTTGCCCACAATAACCTTGTTTTCAGTGCTAAAAATGAGAATATATCAAAAAAAAGTTAAATAAATATATAACTAACAATTTGACTTTTCACTCATTTTCCTTATAATAATACTGGTGTTAAAAAGTGAATAAAAAGAAGGAGTCAACGATGAAATCAAACAAATCCAATTTTCCAGGCAAGGTTATTCCGAACAGGAATCTGATAAGCTTAGTCTGCCGAAGGCATTCTATACTTTTCCCTTAACCTTTTGATTTTTTTAAAATCCAGTTGCGATTGCCAAACAAAGTGATACTATGTGAGTATATATTCACATAGTCACATAAGGGATGCCTATGAAAAAAATGGTTGTTTACGAAAGACAGGCGGATGTCGCCAAGGCGATTGCCCACCCATTGCGGATGGCGATACTCGACTATTTACGGAATGGGCCGCAGTGCGTTTGCGATATCGCAGCCTTTGTCGGCTCGGAGCGTTCGAACATCTCCAAGCACCTGTCGATCATGGTTTCGGCGGGCGTACTGGACTGCCGCAAAGAGGGTCTGAAAGTCATCTACAAACTGCGTGCGCCGTGCATCATGAAATTTGTCGATTGCATCACCGAGTGTCTCAAAGAAAACGCACTGCACGAACAGAAAATTTTGGAATGGGCTTAAAATCCGACATTGGGAGACATCCTTGTGAATGATAAGATGAAAACCTGTAACTGTGTGGTAAACGGACAAAGCGTCACAGCCATACCCTGCGTTTCTGCTGCAAGAAAATGGATTTGTCAGATTATCGCTGCAATATTAATACTGGGATTGTGGTGGGTGGCATATTCGCATCTTGCATGGTTTGCGAAATGGGCCACCTATACTCTAATGTCTTTTGAACCGGGTATGCATCTGAGTTTAGCAGTAGAGTTTTTCATTTATGAAACACCGAAAGTTCTAATGCTGCTTGTTCTGGTTGTTTTTGGCGTGGGTATTATACGTTCATTTTTTACGCCGCAGCGCACCCGGAAAATCCTTCAGGGCAAAAGTGAATTTGTCGGCAATATCCTGGCGGCAATGCTTGGAATCGTTACGCCTTTTTGTTCCTGTTCGGCAGTACCATTATTTATCGGCTTTGTAACTACAGGCATCCCGCTTGGAGTGACCTTGTCCTTTTTGATTTCGGCTCCGATGATTAATGAGATCGCTTTGGTGATGCTGTTTGGCTTATTCGGATGGAAAGTCGCCGCGATGTATATGGGAACAGGACTTTTTATCGCAATTACCTCCGGCTGGGTTCTGGGAAAACTGCATCTGGAAAAACATATCGAAGAATGGGTTTTCCAAACTCCGGTTGGCCAGGGAGTTTCCGAAGGAAAACTCACCTGGGAAGAGCGAATCCGCGGCGGTCTGGATGCGGTACGCGATATTGTCGGCAAAGTCTGGCCGTATGTTGTTCTTGGAATCGCCGTCGGCGCAGGCATCCATGGGTACGTGCCGGAAAATTTTCTTGCTTCATTTATGGGCAAGGATGCGTGGTGGTCGGTTCCGCTGGCGGTGCTGCTGGGAGTTCCGATGTACTCCAACGCGGCAGGGATTATTCCCATTGTGCAGGCGTTATTAAACAAAGGCGCGGCACTGGGAACAGTTCTTGCTTTTATGATGGCCGTCATCGGTTTATCTCTGCCAGAAGCCATTATTTTACGAAAGGTGCTGAAATGGAAACTGATCTTTGTATTTTTTGGCATCGTGGCGATTGGGATTGTCATCATCGGATATTTATTTAATCTCCTTTTCTAAAGAATCAAAGACGAAATGAAGCGGGCTTTAATACAACCTGATAAATGCCAGAACTGCCGACCGTGTGCAATAGAAACGGATTGTCCGATGCAGGCGGTCTTTAGAGAAAACGTGATGGAAAAACCGTGGATCGATTTTTATCGGTGTTCGGGATGTCTTCACTGTAAAACATTGTGCCCCAATAAAGCGATTGAAGAAATTTCCCATCCCTGCGACGGCAAAGGCCGAATGGGCTGGTAAAATATAACGAATCTATGAAAAATAGGAATTAAAGAAATATGAAAGCAATAGTTGAGATTGATGCGGGTATTTGCGGATTTCAAACAACGGCATGCGCTGCCAGCGAAGATGGTCAGAATGTCGCGTTCGATGTCAAGACCGCCTGCGGCAAGATTCGCCAACTGGCAAAAGCCATTCAGGACAAAAGCCCCTTCGACGCTTATCAGGAAATCAGTGCAAATGGTCCGGCGGTGATCATGACTGCGGCAAGAGAAAACCTGACGGGCTGTTGTGCGGGCTGCGCTGTGCCGGTTGGGTTATTTAAGGCGATGCAGGTTGCCGCCGGCTTGGCTCTGCCTAAAGATATCTCTATCAAACTTGCAAAAGAGGATTAACCATGGCTTGCAAATTGAAAGTGCTGTTTCTTTGTACGGGCAATTCCTGTCGGTCGCAGATGGCCGAGGGATGGGCACGTCATTTGAAAGGCGATGTCATTGAGTCCTATTCGGCGGGGATTGAAACCCACGGGCTAAACCCCAATGCGGTTAAGGTGATGGCCGAAGCGGGCGTGGATATTTCGCAGCATCAATCCAAACAAGTTGACTCATTGAAAAATGTTGTATTTGATTATGTGATCACGGTCTGCGATAACGCCAATGAAAGCTGCCCGATGTTTCCGGGCAAGACCAAAGTGATTCATGTTGGCTTTGACGACCCGCCGCGATTGGCCAAAGAGGCAAATACAGAACAGGATGCTTTGGATTGTTATCGGCGGGTGCGGGATGAAATACGGGCATTTGTGGAAACCTTGCCGGAGTCACTAAAATCACAAGGAGAAAATAATATGCAAAAAGATAATGTCAGGCAATCTGTGCGAGAAGGTTACGCTGAAATTGCCAAAGGCAAAAGCAGTTGCTGCTGCGGGAGCGGCTCGCCCAAAGATTTTGCATCTCAGATCGGTTACACTACGGAAGAGCTGGATGCACTGCCGGAGGGCGCCAACCTGGGGCTTTCCTGCGGCAATCCGACGGCAATTGCAAACTTAAAACCCGGACAGACAGTTTTAGACCTTGGCAGCGGTGCGGGATTTGATGTGTTTATCGCCGCCAAAAAGGTCGGCGCGACAGGACTGGCTATCGGTGTGGATATGACGCCACAGATGCTGGATAAGGCGCGAAATAGCATTGCTGTTTTTCAGCAAAAGACGGGGCTTTCCAATGTGGAATTTCGTCTTGGCGAGATTGAACATTTGCCGGTTGCTGATACATCCGTCGATGTGGTGATTTCCAATTGCGTGATTAATCTTTCCGCGGATAAGCCGCAGGTCTGGCGGGAAGTCGGACGTGTATTGAAACCCGGCGGTAAGGCGTGCGTGTCGGATATCGCGTTGAAAAAACCGCTGCCTGAGACTGTGCGGCAGATGGTTATCGCACTGGTTGGCTGCGTAGCGGGTGCGGTTCCAATTGAAGAAACAGTGGATATGGCAAAAGCGGCTGGTTTGGCAAATATCCAATGGACGGAGAAAGAATACGCCGTCGATGTGATGGAAGACTGCAACGACAAGCTGTACCAGTCGGTCAAGGACGCCCTGCCCAAAGGTGAAAAACTCTCGGATTATATTGTCAGCGTGAATCTATCGGCGGAGAAACCCAAATGAGCGAAACACAAACAAAGCAAGGTGGATTAAATTTATTTGAGCGGTACCTAACGGTATGGGTGATTTTGTGCATTGTCGGCGGAATCGTGCTGGGCAAGGTTGCGCCGGATTTCGCAAAGACCTTAGATGGCATGTCGATTTATGTTGGCGGAGCGCCGGTGGTATCGATTCCAATTGCGATATGTCTATTCTTTATGATGTATCCGATTATGGTTAAGATTGACTTTGCCGAAGTGCTGCAGGCGGGCAAGAGCGTTAAGCCGGTCGCCCTGACACTGTTTGTTAATTGGGCAATCAAGCCCTTTACGATGTACTTTATCGCATTGTTTTTCTTGGGCACATTGTTTTACAATTTTATTGGGCCGGATGCGGTCGATCTGGTGAAAATGCCGTTCGGGCTGGACTTGCAGGTAGGTGCGACTTACGGCGTTGGTACGATCGTGATGGAAAACGGTGTCAAAATGCTGGAAGTGCCGCTGTGGCGCAGTTATCTGGCCGGATGTATTTTGCTGGGTATTGCTCCGTGTACGGCGATGGTGCTGGTGTGGGGATATCTTGCCAAAGGCAATGACGGCCATACACTGATTATGGTTGCCATTAATTCGCTGTCCATGCTGTTTCTGTATGGGCCGCTCGGCGGATTTCTGCTGGGCGTAGGACGCTTGCCCGTGCCGTGGCAGGCACTGGCCTTGTCGATAGCGATTTATGTCGCATTTCCGCTGGCGGCGGGATTCATCTCGCGCAAATGGATTATTGCCCATAAGGGACGCGAATGGTTTAATGAAAAATTTCTGCACGTGCTGACGCCGATTACCATTATCGCCCTGCTGGTAACGCTGGTATTGCTGTTTTCCTTTAAGGGCGAAACGATTATTTCAAATCCGCTGACCATTCTGTGGATTGCGATGCCGCTGTTTCTACAGACCATGCTTATTTTTATCATAGGCTATTGGCTTTCGAAAGCTTGGAAATTTAAATACGCCGACGCGGCGCCGTCGGCGATGATCGGCGCATCGAATCATTTCGAGGTCGCGATTGCGACAGCAACAATGTTGTTTGGTCTATCTTCCGGAGCTGCGCTGGCGACGGTGGTCGGGGTTCTGATTGAAGTGCCGGTCATGCTGATGCTGGTTAAAATATGTCTGAAAACTCAACATTGGTTTAGTAAAGGATAAACGATGAAAAAGATTCAAATTTTAGGCACGGGCTGTCCCAAGTGCAAACAGCTTTATGAGTGCGCCGAACAGGCGGCTAAAGAATTGGGGATTGCTTACGAAATTGAAAAGGTAACTCAGATTAACGATATTATGAAATTTGGCGTGATGATGACGCCAGCGCTGGTTGTCGATGGACAGGTCAAGTCTGTGGGCAAAGTCTTGATGCTGGTGGATATGAAAAAAAATCTGCAATAAGATTGGTTATTCTATTCGACCCCGTCAGGGTCGAGATGGGAACAATGTGGTTGTATTCTCCGGGTTTCGCTGTGCTCACCCGGAGCTATTCGGATTTGACCCTAAAGGGTCGAAAGAAAAGATAAAACTGAAAGGACTGGCGGATGAAACCATTTGCCAAGATGGGAATTTTAGTCGTATTGATGGTTGCGGTGGGAGTAATTGTCACTGTTAAACGCGGCGGGATGCCGATGTGTTGTCCGCCGAGTTTGGCAAATCAAGAACCGAATGTGCCAGCGGCGCAGCCCGAAGCTCAACCGACGGCAGCAGTGGAGACGGCAACCAACCCGTTGCCGCGTCTGGTTGATTTGGGCGCAGGTAAATGTGTTCCCTGCAAGATGATGGCTCCGATACTGGAAGAATTGAAAACGGAATATAAAGATAAATTTGAGGTTGTTTTTGTGGATGTCTGGGAAAATCCAGCCGCTGCGGAGCCGTATAATATCAATTTAATCCCGACGCAGATTTTCTTTGACAAGGACGGCAAGGAGCTATTCCGCCACGAAGGATTTTTTTTTTTTTTTGACATTCTGGCCAAGTGGAAAGAATTTGGGATTGAATAGTTCGGAGAAAAAGGGAACCGCAGATTTCGCAGATTATACAGATTAGAGTTTATATTTCTTCGACGGAGAAAAGGAACATTGATGTATGCAAGAGTTGTTTATACAACTGACTCATGCGGTTGAAGGAAGCTGGTTTATTGCGATTGCCGCTTCGTTTGTCTGGGGAATCTTGAGCATTATTTTAAGTCCCTGTCATCTGGCAAGCATACCGCTGATTATCGGCTTTATTGATGAACAGGGTCGGATCTCGGCGCGTCGAGCATTTTGGATTTCGACATTCTTTGCTATCGGGATATTGATAACCATTGGGGCGATTGGGGTGATTACCGCCGCGGCCGGCCGGATGCTGGGGGATGTGGGTAAGTATGGCAATTATTTTGTTGCGCTGATATTTTTCGTCGTGGGGCTTCATTTGCTGGAGGTGTTTACTTTGCCTTTTTCCGGGCCCGGACAGGTACGCCTTAAACGCAAAGGAATGCTTGCGGCGTTTATTCTGGGTTTGGTTTTTGGGGTTGCCTTGGGGCCGTGTACATTTGCCTATATGGCGCCGATGCTGGGAGTTACGTTTAAGCTTGCCTCAACAAATCTGGTGTATGGCGTTTTGCTTCTTTTTATGTATGGCGTCGGCCATTGCTCGGTCATTATTTTTGCCGGGACATTTACCGAAGTTGTCCAGCGATATATGAATTGGAATGAAAATTCCAAAGGGGCGGTTGTCCTCAAGAAAATTTGCGGCGGATTAGTTATCTTAGGCGGATTGTGGCTGATTTATTCAGCACCGTAGGAAAAATTTTCCATTTTCCATTTTTTTGTCATAGAGAACACAGAGAAAAAAGTTCTTAGTTTGCGGGATTTTTCCTATTTTTTTCACCATGAAGGGCATGAAGAACAGGAAGGGGAAAAATAAGTTTTTAGTTTTTGGTTCTTGGACATTACTGCGTGGGCAGAGCCATTAAAATCAAAGATTTAAGGACAGCCCTGCGGGCTGAGAAGTAAATCCGAAGCAAGTGGCTTCGGCTACATTGGGCCAATATACGGATTTGCTTGCAGGTTTAATTCCATGAGGATTCGAATTGGTCACGCACGGTTTGTTTGTCGGCGTTCCAGGCTATGACGGTAAATGCGGTGGCTGAAGAATTTTGGGTTGAAATCGCCGCGACGGGGTCTTTTTTGCTGACTTTGCCGCAGACAACTTCGACAAATGCCGGGCCGGAGTCGAATGCTACATTGCCCTTGAGGCGTAAGATCGACCGATCCAGCCGCCGGAGAAGAGCGTTGAATTGATTTTCATTGACGGTCTTATTCGTACTGAACGATACAGCGAAAATCTGTTCGGGGGCACAGGGGACAAGGTTTTCATTGCGTGAGCGATGAACCACCGCATTCAGAAATGCACTATCGACCTTGCCGAACGTTGTTTCCATCATCGGAGCAGCGGGGTTGATTTTTCGGAGCAGGTCGCGCAGTGTTTCCAATACATGCGGCTCGGCAAGATCACATTTGTTGATGACAATCGCATCCGCCCAGCGGACCTGCGATGTTGCGGGCTTGAGGTATGCGGCGACCTGGGTAAAATTCGCGGCATCCACGATACAAAGATTGCCCCTCATGCGAAAATACCCGGCGTGCGGGCCTTCGGTCAAAAAGTTTTCAATATCGACCGGCTCGGCAATGCCGGTTGCCTCGATCAGCACGGCTTTGTGTTTGCCGCTTTCTGCAATTTCGGACAGGGCTTTGAGAAAATCTGTCTTGGTGCAGATGCAGAACAAGCTGCCTTTGTTGATTTCAAATCGCGTTAAGTCCCGCCGCTGGACCAATGCGCCATCGACGCCGATTTTGCCGAACTCATTGATAATCAGGGCGGGGGCCGACGATGCCAGCGGGCCGCTTTGCAGCAGGGCATTCAATGCCGTTGTTTTGCCGGCGCCGAGATAGCCGCCCAATATCCACACGTCAATCATGTTTATAGATCCTTGAGCCATTCTTTAATTACAACTACCTGCGGAACCTGGCGAATGGATTTAACCTGAAAACGCGCCATCACGACCGCGGGAAGCTGGCTTTCGGTTAAGCCGTAAGAGCGAATCGTATCTTCATTCTTGACGGACTGAATATCCACATCCACGCCCAGCTCAGTAACCGCCTGTTTGAGATTGGCTTTGAGTTCTTTGGTCTTATCGCCATCGGCGCCGAGGACATAGAGTCTTGCCTTTTTCTGCTGAATCCGCAGACGGAATTTTTCATTGACGCGTTTTTGAATCGCGGTAACCAGTTCATCCCGCGGCGGAATGCGTGAGACAAACACAATCTCGCCGTCAATGCAGATGGTCGGGATGTTGCGTACCATCAGCGAGGTCATAAACACGAGCGATTCGCGGTATTTGATTTTATGTTCGCGCCATTCGACAATGCCGTCGAACTCCGGCGTAACGCGTTTGACGGCATCGACCATATACTGACACGGGGCGCAGCCTTCGGAGTCCAGTGTGATAATATCCACAATCACTTTATCCGCCTGGCCGTATTCATTCATATCGAGCCGTTCCTGATCGGCGGTTTCACAGGCCATGGTCTTAGCGATATCGCGCTGATAGGGATCCAGCGCCACGGCAGTTACCGCTTCGAGATTGGTCGGCGGTGTGGCATAGGGCAAGTCGCAGCCGGGGGCGAGAATAAAGCCTTTATTGCCGCCCAGCTCCATACAGGCGATAGCATTTTTCTGCGAATCAATCGGGCCGCCCAGCAGCAAGACGCTGGTTAGCTGAAGATTGCCGCCGAAGCTGATGTTGTGTTTGCCGCATTCCTGCCGGACATAATCGAGCGGGATATTTTCATCGATGGAAATGTTGTCGCATTTGCACTGGCACATGACGGCGATATTTTGCTGGGCATGGCCGCAGACGAAGAATGAACTTAATACGTTGTGTTTACGGATATGCTCAAATACGTCGGTTACATAGGGGCTGACGAATTGCGTGAACTGATCCGGGCCGATCTGGCTGGTCATCGGGTCAACCATTGCGATGATGTCGCAGCCGGCGTCGATATAATATTTCGACATGGCCTTGCAAACGTCGGTACAGAACTGCATCAGGCGGCCGACATAATCCGCCTGGTCGAACATCTTCATAAAAATATCCGTGCCGAGAAGATGCAGCGCCAAGGTAAATGGGCCGGTGATCAGTCCATACAGGGCGATATCGGGGTGGGCCTTGCGCATTCGCCGAGCTGTATCAAGCACAACGGCCACTCTCGCTTTATCCGGGCCGGGAACGATTAAGTCTTCCAGCTTCGAGCCATTGCTCAACGGATGATGAACTACCGCGGGCGGATTTTCCTTTGCCCAAGCCAGGTGGCAGCCCAATGCTTCGGCTTCAATCTGCAAATCGAACGCAACGGGCAGGCCGTCCGGCTTGTACCGTTTCACGGCTTCGGCAAGACCTTGAACCATTAAATCTGAGCTTTTTAGATAGTCATCAGCCGAAACATTGATCAACGCCCCGGCGTGGCAGCCTACGAAAGGTACCCACGGAATGCGATCCACTTCCTGACACCGAATAGCTTTTATAACTCTTTCTTTTCCAGTCACTTCTAATCTCCGCACAAAATCCACAAATTTCATTTTATGGTATAATACTGACCCAGATAGGTTACTATTACTATACTCGAACGGCAGAATGAATACTTGCATAATTCATTTTACAATAGCATTATCCTGCTATTTTTGGCCCGGCTTCTTATCCTGTCTAAAAACACGTCGGCAGGGCGCAAGAATGCCTTTTTTGATTGCTCTTAAGGATAAATTCGGTACACTATATACGATAAGCATAGGTGTTGAGTGTATTTACTGTCAATTTAACTGGTTTTGAAATATAGACTTAGGAGATGTTATGTTAAAAGGCATACCCAGTATATTAAATCCTGAATTGCTGAAAATTCTGATGGAAATGGGGCATGGAGATGAATTGGTCATCGCCGACGGTAATTTCCCGGCGGCATCCATCGCGCAGCGGCTGATCCGTCTGGATGGGCATGGAGTTCCTCCGGTGATGGAAGCGATTCTTACCGTTTTTCCGTTGGACCGATATGTTGAACAGCCGGTTGCCTTGATGCAGGTTGTCGCCGGCGATAAAGTTAAAACACCCATTTGGGATAAATATCGCAAAATTATCAAGGCGAGCGGCGAAAAATTTGAAGACTTTGAACAGGTCGAGCGTTTTGAATTTTATGAACGAGCCAAAGCCGCATACGTGGTCATCGCGACCAGCGAACCGGCTCTGTATGCCAATGTCATTCTCAAAAAAGGTTGTGTTGTCCAATAACATAAATAGCTGAAATAGTACTTCAGAACCTTTAAATTTCTGAACCATCGTATTTGGATTGACATGAAATGAAGTCCAAAAACTGGATTCCCGCCTTCGCGGGAATGACAAAGATGGGCACAGGAACACACAAATTCAACTGTTGCAGAGAAAAAAGGCTGTCTAAATGAGATATGCAGTGATTATGGCGGGCGGTTCCGGCAAACGGCTGTGGCCGCTGAGCCGTCAGAAAAAACCCAAACAGGTACTCAAGTTAATTGAGGGGCAGACGCTTTTGCGGAAATGCTTTGAACGTCTGCAGGGCATTTTTGAACCTGCGAATATTCTTGTGGTTACCAATGCGGATTATGTCGAGACGGTTTGCGATGAGCTGGGTGAATTGCCCAAAGAGAATATCGTTGCAGAGCCGGTGGTGCGCGATACCGCCGGCGCGATTGGTTTGGCGGCGACGATCCTGCATAAACGTGACGCCAGCGCGACGATGGCGGTGGTGACCGCCGACCAACTGCTTGAACCGGCTGAGAAATTCCGGCAAACTCTTATCGCGGCGATTTCTTTCATTGACGAAAATCCCGACGCGATGATTACTTTCGGCATTAAGCCGCTGTTTCCAAGTACGCAATTCGGCTATCTTAAATTCGGCAATGTAAAGCCCTGTGCCAAAGCGGCAGAGCATGTGTATGCGATAGATACGTTCAAAGAAAAACCCAATATTGAAACCGCAACTCGATATTTCAGCGACGGACATTTTTTCTGGAATGCCGGTTTGTTTGTATGTCGGTGCGAGACGATCCTGAATCATCTCAAGACGTTTTTGCCGGACTGCGTCGAGCCTCTGGCGAAGATACGCGAGGGTTGGGCGACTGCGAACCAGCAAAAGATGCTTGAAGAGTGGTTTCCAAAGCTTCCCAAGATCAGTATTGATTACGCGGTGATGGAAAAAGCCCCGCAGGTCCATGGAATGGAGCTGGATTGCCGATGGATGGATTTGGGTTCTTTTTCGGCGCTGCAGAATATCATTCCTCCCGACCACAACCAAAATACGGTTGCCGCAAAATACAGCGAATTGCTTAACAGTAAAAATAATATTATCGCAACCGAGGAAAACGGCCATTTGATCGCGCTGATCGGCGTCGAAAACATGATTGTCGCACACAGCAAGGACGCTACGCTGGTTTGCCCGATTGATCAGGCCGACCGACTCAAAGAGCTGCTCGATGTTATCAAAAGCCATCAATGCGAGCAATTTTTATAAGGTTTATGGGAATCGAATAAGAATACTGTATTGGGGAACGAATTATGGCCGCGAATCTGACGCCGGATTATAAAAAAGCCGAGGACTGGTACCGCAGCGCGACTACCGATGAAGAGAAGCTCGAAGCGCTGGAGGAAATGCTTCGCGTTATTCCCAAGCATAAGGCAACCGAAGGTTTGCAGGGCGATCTGAAACGCAAGATGAGCAAGCTTAAAGCCCTGCTCGAATCCGGCGGCGGCAAAAAAGGTGCTGCCAAACACGTCGATGTTTTTCACATTCCCCAGAGCGGAGCCGGTCAGGTCGTGTTGGTGGGGCTGCCCAACAGCGGAAAAAGCTCTATCGTTGCGCATCTGACTAATGCTCACGTCAATGTCGCGGATTATCCGTTTTCTACCGACAAACCCGTACCCGGGATGATGAAGCATGAGGATGTGGCGATACAATTGATCGATACGCCGCCGATCACGGCGGAATTTGCGCCGACCGGCATGGTGAATGCTTTGCGTGGGGCGGATATTTTGGTAATCGTGATTGATCTTTCGGGCGACGTGCTGGAACAAATGGATGTTTGTACGAAATATCTGGATTCGCATAAATTATTGACGCCGCTGGATACGGAAAAAGACGCCGAATGGGTGCATCTGGCTCGCCCGACTTTTGTTGTTGCGACCAAAACCGATATTGCTCCCACTGGCACGCTTGCCACACTTAAGGAGCTGACCGAACGGCCTTTTGAGTATATTGAAATCAGTACCAAAACCGGTGCGGGGCTTGAGATGTTCACAAAGCGGTGTTTTGAACTCTTGAATGTCGTCCGCATTTATGCCAAAAAACCCGGCAAAGAACCGGATATGAAAGAGCCATTTACGCTTCCCGTCGGCTCTACGGTGCACGATTTAGCCTACCATATTCATCGACAACTGGCCGAAAGTCTCAAAACCGCCCGCGCCTGGCACTCGGCAACCGTCCACGACGGCCAAAGTGTCCCACGCGACCATGTCCTGACCGATAAAGAAATCATCGAGCTGCACTTTGGGTAGTCAGTCGGTAAGTCCATTATCCAATTGACTTTTGCGCATCCTGCCCTTAGTATAATTGCTGTGCGAAATGCGCTGTAGAAAAGTGAATGTTCTGTGTCGCCCCGCTGGGGCTTGAATTAGTTTTAAGTTAGCAGTTTTTAGTTTTTAGTTAATGAATTCCGGGGGTTTACACCCCCGGCTATTATATTACGACCCCTCCGGGGTCTGCAAAGGAAGCTATCTTCAGAGCAGTGCGGATAATAAAAACTATGATCTATTTACGATCTACTATTTGCTGAATTATGTTTACCGGAATTATTGAGGCCGTTGGCAATGTTATCGCCGCATCCCCCAGAGCGGGCGGGATGACGCTTACGGTGCGCCTTGGAGTGGTTGCCGGAGGGACGAAACCGGGAGACAGCATCGCCGTCAATGGGACGTGTCTTACGGTGACATCGCTATCCGGCGAAATCGCCCATTTTGATGTCAGCCCCGAATCGCTGAACCGAACCACGCTTAAAGCAATCCGCGCGGGCAGCCGGGTCAATCTGGAACGGGCGATGCAGGCCGATGGACGTTTCGGCGGCCATATCGTACAAGGCCATATTGACGGGGTCGGCAAAATTGTGTCCATTCAGAAGCAGGGCGACTTTGCAACTTTTACAATTTCACCGCCGACGGAATTGATGGATGAGATTATCGTCAAAGGCTCTATCGCTTTGGATGGTGTCAGCTTAACGGTCGCATCCGTATCCGACTCAACATTTTCTCTGGCGATGATCCCCGAAACGTTGTCGCGCACCTGCTGGGGACAAGCTAAGGTCGGTGACGCGGTCAATATCGAAACCGATGTTCTAATTAAAGCGGTGCGAAAGCAACTGGAAAAAATTCTGCCGAATAAAGCAGCTTTAACCGAAGATAAACTCAAAGCATGGGGGTTTTGAGTTTATCAAAGCGATTGGAAAGGCTCCGTGGTGCAACTTAACAGAGTAAAAAGGGAAATTTCAGGTGAGAGGATGTTGTATGTTCAATAACGGGAAAAAATTATTCTTTCCAGCAATTCTACTTCTTGCCTTTATTTTGACCGGCTGCACTGTGACAGAAAATCCGCGTCCCCGCCCGGGCTGTTACGCCGCGTCAACGGTTAGAGTCAATTTTTTGGACACCGACTCGCTTGGCAGTCATAATTACAGCTCATTCGTCGGTGAAAGCGACGGCGTTGCATACACTTGCCGTGGCGGACATATTGACATCGCTCATCTCCGTATTGCCGCCGATAATGTTTACTATCTCTACAATAAATTTTCCAGACAACTGAAAGCCGGAGATACGGAGTTTACGTATAAGCTCAACACGGATCCGTCCACTTTTGTTGTCCATGTGACCTATCCATCTCATTTCAAGATGCTCTCCAAAGACGAACGTGAGAAAATTATTTATGAGCTTTCACTTGAACTTGCCCAATATGGTACCTGGTATATGGTTACATGGCATGAAGTGCTGACATGGTTCGGCATGAAGGCGTTCTACGTGGTTCCTCAGTTCCAGTCCGCCTTTGCATGGGAGGATTCGTATTCAAATCTCCTCGGCGCCATTCTCGGCGTCAAAGCCATCCGTCATCCGAACAACGAATTTAATGCCGCTATGACCATTGTTCTAAAAGAAGAACTCGAAAAACTCGGCGTACAATCCAGCGATGTCGCTCATAATGCTTCGGAAAAAATGCGGGACAAGTGGTTTACAGGTAATGTCGATGTGGTCATATTATTGCGCAACCTGGATATTGGCGCGGATGACGGTTTTGTCTCGCCTGCCCTGGTGCCTGATATCTGTCCGCAGGCGCAGCCGATGAAGTATCCCGTTCCCACACTGAACACTGCGAAGCGGTATGGTTTCAAAGTGGAACTGGAAATCAAGTCTTCCGATGGAGCCACCAACTGCTGTCGTAAGATTATTTACCCCGATGGAAAATCCGGCCCAATTTTGCCGGCCGTCCACCTGCCCATTATTATGAAAACGGTCCGGCGGCAAGCTATCGAAAAAGGGTATCTGGTGACGCCATAAAACCATTTTTCTCGAATAACCACTTGTCCTGAGCCCAAATGACTTTGTCTATTGCATTTTTGTGGGAAATACATACAATCATACCAGTGCAATCGGCTGACAGATATAATGCAAAAACGATTTTTTAAGGTTTTAATAGATGAAAAATATATCAGCATATCAGCAGCTTCGTGTCTACTTGACACGTATTCTTTTTGGGCTTCTGGTTGTATTATTGTTGGTTGCCGAAGGCAGACTCGAAACCGAATCTCCGGTTTTATGCTCTGTTCTTTTTTTAGGCGGCTGTGTGCTTGCAGGCATTGCCTCGCTGGGGCGATTGTGGTGTTCGCTTTATATCGCGGGGTACAAGACCAAGTCGCTTGTCATAACCGGTCCTTATTCGATCTGCCGCAATCCGTTGTATTTTTTCAGCATGCTTGGCGGCATCGGCGTTGGGTTGGCTGCAGAAACAGTAACCATCCCGGTAATCATTGCCGTAGCGTTTATGCTGTACTATCCGTATGTGATTCGATTCGAAGAAGAAAAGCTGCGGGCGGTCCATGGCGAAGAATATGAAACCTACTGCAAAAAAACGCCGCGATTCTGGCCCCAATGGTCATTGTTGACTGAGCCGGAGGAATATGTTGTCAATCCAAAGTTATTCAAACGACACATGTTCAGCGCGTTGTGGTTTATCTGGTTTGTAGGTATTCTTGAATTTATTGAAGCTCTTAGAGAAACAGGTGTTTTAAAAACGTATTTTTCCATTTACTAATAAATGAACCCGGATTTAAACAATCCATTTGAGCCGGTTATCGGCATTACGATGGGCGATCCCGGCGGCATCGGCCCCGAAATCGTTGTCAAAGCACTTGCCGATGCGCAACTGCGCCATCAGGCGAAGTTTATCATCTTCGGCCTCGATGAGCATCTTGAATATGCCGCGGATACGGCGGAAATCCAACCCTACTGGCTCCGCTGGTCACATGAAAAAATCAGACGGGATCTGCCGCGGCAAGTGGTGGTCGCCGACTATGATGAGTATTCCGTTCCCGCGTGGAATCACCAGCCGTCGCTGGTTGCCGGTCAGGCATCACTGGAGTTTTGCTTTGACGCGATTGACGCAACCCAGGCCGGAATTCTTGACGCGGTTGTTACCGCGCCTATCAGCAAGGAAAGCTGGCATCTGGCCGAGGCACGCTGGCCGGGGCATACGGAATTATTTGCCGACCGCTGCCGCAGTCCGCGCAAAGCGATGATGTTTATCGCAGGGCCTCTGAAGATGGCGCTGGCAACCATCCATGACGCCCTGTTTGATGTTCGGCATAAATTCACCATTGGCCGCGTTTTTGAACCGATTGACCTGCTCAATGATGCGCTCAAGGAGTTCTTTGATATTTCACGCCCGAAGATTGCGGTTTGCGGGCTGAATCCTCACGCCGGTGAAAACGGCCAGTTCGGCGACGAAGAAATCCGCATCATCAGTCCTGCGATTTTGCTGGCACAGGAAGCGGGCATTGATTGCTGCGGGCCATTTCCTGCCGATACGCTGTTTCTCAAAGCCTCACAGGGGCAATACGATGGCGTGGTGGCGATGTACCACGATCAGGGACTGATTCCCGTCAAGCTGCTGGCATTCGACCGGGCGGTTAATGTGACCATCGGTATCTCAATGATTCGCACTTCGCCGGCACATGGTACGGCGTTCGACATCGCCGGCCGCGGCGTCGCCAATGAAAACAGCATGAAGGAAGCGATTCGCGTTGCGATCCAGATGGCGCACGTGCGCAGGCAGCGATGGCTGAAAGGACAAAACAATGCAGACTAAACAGGATATTGAGCGACTGCTGGCCGGCGCCGGGACAACGCCGAATCATCGGCTGGGTCAGAATTTTCTCATTGATCTAAACCTGATGCGTTTGTTAATCGACCAGGCGAATATTCATTCTCAGGATGTGGTGCTTGAAGTCGGCTCCGGCACCGGTTCGATGACCGAAGCGATTGCCGAGCGGGCGGGCAAAGTCATCACCGTTGAATACGATTCGGCTTTGGCGAAGGTTGTAGCCGTTCAGCTAAAGCAGTTTTCCAATGTCGTGTTGTTCAATATGGATGTACTGGAAAACAAAAACGCTATCCATGACGAGATTCTCAACGCGATAACGCAGGCCCGTGCGGAATTTCCCGGGCGGTTCTTGCTGGTGGCCAATCTGCCCTATGGCTGCGGTTCGGCGGTGATGGCCAATTTAATCACCGGCCCGGTTGCTGCCGATGCGATGGTTGTGACCGTGCAGAAGGAAGTTGCCGAACGCATGGCCGCTCTGCCCAGCCACGATGCATACGGAACGCTCAGTATTCTGATGTCGGCTACCGGCAGCGTGCATATTTTCCGCAAACTGCCGCCGACGGTCTTCTGGCCGCGGCCGCAGGTGGACTCGGCGATGGTCAGCTACATTCGCGACCCGCAGAAAATCGCACAGATTCACAATATGGAACTTTTTCAGGAAATGATCACCCTGTTTATGGGGCACCGCCGCAAAATGCTCAAGGCCTGCGTCAAATTCGCCGGAGGCAGTCTCGAAAAAATTCATGGCTGGAATGAAATTTTTGCCGAAGCCTGTGTTAACCCCCATCATCGCCCGGAAGAATTATCCGCCAGCGACTATATCAACATCACCAATCTCTGCTGGGAACAGCTTCGCAAATAGAGATTGCGTTATGCGTAATATACATCATTCAGTCGGCACAGATTTTTGAAATCATAGATGTTTGTTTCTGTATTGATCAACAGGCACTCGATACCGGCCATCTCCGCGAAATCCTGCAGATATTCAGATGTCAGCGCCATACTGAAACCGGTATGATGTGCGCCGCCCGCTAATAGCCATGCGGCTGCCGCAGTCTTCAAATCCGGCAGCGGTTTCCAAAGTACCCGGGCTACCGGCAGTTTAGGCAAGTCCTGCTTCGGCGCAACAACCTCGACATTATTTACAATCATACGGAAGCGATTGCCCATATCGATTATTGTGGCGTTTAATCCTTTCCCCGCTGGGACATTGAACACCAGTCGTGCGGGATCTTTTTTGCCGCCGATTCCCAACGGTAAAACTTCCAGTCTTGGCCTGTCCGCAGCGATCGACGGACAGACTTCCAGCATGTGGGCGCCGAGTACCAGCATTTCGACGGGGTCAAAATTATAGGTATAATCTTCCATGAATGACGTCCCGCCGTTCAATCCAGCGGACATCACTTTCATCGCACGAACCAGCGCCGCTGTTTTCCAGTCCCCCTCAGCGCCGAAACCGCAGCCATCGGCCATCAGCCGTTGTACCGCAAGGCCAGGTAATTGTTCCAGTCCATGCAGGTCTTCAAATGTGGTGGTAAATGCTTTAAAATGACCTTGTTCCAGAAATGCCCGCATACCCAATTCGATTCTGGCGGCGTCTTTGAGGCTCTGGTCTATCATCGCGGCGTTGGGGATTTCGTATTGCTGTGCGTAGATATTCAGCAGCGAGGCAACTTCGCTTTCGCCGACTTCATTGACAACCTTGACAAGATCGCCGATGCCGTAGCCGTTGACGGAATATCCCAGCTTCATCTGGGCTTCAACCTTGTCTCCCTCGGTGACCGCGACTTCCCGCATATTATCGCCGAATCGGCAAATCTTTGCTCCCTGTGCATCCTGCCATGCACACGCCGTACGTACCCAGACATTCAGCCGGTCAATGGCTTCCTGGTCTTGCCAGTGACCGACGATGACTTTACGGTTCTTTCGCATTCGTGTACAGATGAATCCAAATTCCCTGTCGCCGTGTGCGGACTGATTTAGATTCATAAAATCCATGTCGATTTTGTTCCAGGGGATATCCCTGTTGAATTGCGTATGGAAATGGGCAAATGGTTTTTTCAAAATGCTCAAGCCGCCAATCCACATTTTTGCGGGCGAAAACGTGTGCATCCACATTACCAGCCCGGCGCACTGTGTATTTGCATTCGCCTCAAGGCAAAGCCTGGTAATCTCATCCGGCGTTGTCAGTACCGGTTTGCAGATAATCCGACATGGCAGAGGATTGCTGAGATGTTCGACGATCTGTGCGGAATTAGCCTGCACTTTTTTGAGCGTTTCCGGCCCATACAGGTGCTGGCTTCCGGTCACGAACCAGATTTCATTTTGTTTGATCTCAATACGCATACTCACCTCTGTATACAGTATTATTTTTGTCCGTAATAGGCGCCTTTGCCGTGTTTACGCAGATAATGTTTATCCAGCAGTGTCTGTTTGATCGCCTTTTGCTGGGGATGAATCGCTATCGTCCCGGCGGCCATCTTTGCCGTTTCTTCAAGCACCAGTGCGGCTTCGACGCTGGCCATCGCTGATTTACCCCACGTAAAAGGCCCATGTCCGGCCACCAGTACCGCCGGTATCGACAGCGGATCAATGCCCTTAAACCGCCGCACAATCACCTTGCCCGTGTTTAATTCGTACTCGCTCTGAATTTCGTCATCGGTCAGCAACTCCGTTACCGGCACTGCTCCATAAAAATAATCCGCGTGTGTCGTCCCAAAACAGGGAATCTCCCGGCAGGCCTGTGCCCACATCGTCGCATGACAGGAATGCGTATGGCACACTCCGCCGATGTCGTTAAAATTGCGATACAGCTCAAGATGCGTCGGCGTATCCGACGATGGCCGCAATGTCCCTTCGACAACTTTGCCGTTCAGATCGACCACCACGATTTTTTCGGGCGTCAAATCCTGGTAGGATACCCCGCTGGGTTTAATGGCCACAACGCCTGCGGCGCGGTCGATACCGCTGACATTGCCCCAGCTTAAAATCACCAGCTTATTGCGTTCAAGCTCGATATTTGCGGCACAAACCGCGTTTCTTAAAATCTCATACACGATATATTTGCCTTTTCCTTTTATACTGTATACATTATTTCGGTATGATCGGTATGATGGGATTAACCCAGGCGTGATTGCCTTTCGCGTCGATCACTTCCGCCCTGACATACTTGCAGCCCTGCGGCAGTTTCCATTCCGCGCTGGTTAGTAATTTCCCATCTTTGGCCTCAATCCGCGAACCATACGAGCTTTGCCCGCCGAACAGGATTAACGCCGCCTGTGAACATTTGATCTTTGCGACCCCGTCTTCAACCCGGTAATCCTCGATAACTGGTCCACAGGAAGCGTAATAACATCCCGACCGAAGACTATCCATGATTGCTTTTGTGGTGAGTTCTTTCGCCTTAACCATTGTCCAGGCAATACTGACATTCTGGCTGCTGTGCACATCGTCCGTGGCGACCGCCGGCACGATAACGTCTTTACTCAGAAGCTGATCCCAATGCACCGAGCTGTAACCTTTGCCGGGGCCCAATTCGCACACCGCGTTGAACACTTCAATTCCCATATAGCCCTTGACCGATAACAGATCGTCGATGGTGTGTCCCAGCCAGTATGGATGTGCATAAATAACTCCGCCGCCGGCGGCATTGACCATATCAATCATCGCTTGCGGCTCAATATCCTGCGGAATTTCAAACCCTTCCGGCAGATTCAGACAGACAAAGTGATTGCCTTTCGGGTGGGCTTCCATCCCTTCAATAACAAGAAATGAGTCGTCACTAAGACCTTCGAGGGGATTGGTTTTCCAGTGATCGGTGATCGCGACAACATCATACTTTTTTTCTCGGTATTGCTGCATTCTTTCCGGCACATTCACATCGCCGTCCGAAGTGGTACTGTGAACATGCAGCGCGGCTTTAAACCATTTGCCTTCCTGCAAAAATGGATTGACAAGTTCGTCCGCATTGACGGATATCATTCCGCAAAATACGGCGGCAATCAATATCCCTTTGGTTAGCAGGTGTTTGATCATTTGGCTGTTACATACATTTTTTTGCATCGACAAATCCCCTTTCTAAGAACTTGGCGTTATTATGTTTTCGCCGCAAATTATACAATGGTCTTTGTTATCGAACAAGATAAAGGAATATAAAAACAAAGGGGCCCGCACAAAAGCGTAAAATTTTCTCATTTTTGAACTTTAGAGACCTTTTTACTCTTGTACATAATTGAGAATTCCAGTAATTCGGTCCTTTTTTTAAACGCAAATAAAAAATTAACCAATTTTTTTAAAAAAGTTACAACTCGTTATTTTGCCTGGGCTAACAAAGACAAAAAAAAGAGATGAAACACGACCTGTCAGCAAATTTCAGGGATCGTATTTTGTTTTAAATATTTTTTCATTTCTATGTCCTGTAAAAATAAGGACTAATAAAAACGGCGAAATTTTTTTATTTTTTCGCCTTGTCTCTAAAGAATCGGGCAGTATGATGACGTAGTATTATTGGCAAGATGTTGTTATTGTAGTAATGTTAGCACCCTATATATAGTGGGTAACGGTGAACACGGAGGACTAAATGTCAGACGAACGGATTAATAAGAATAAGCAAGAAGCAGATAAAACGGGATTGGGCTTTCAGTCGTGGACAGAATCTCGCGGCAGAAAAGGCAAGGGTCTGAAAGTCGAACAGCGTTTTTCAACGCCTGGGGTGCATCCTTTCGAGCAGATTGAGTGGGAAAACCGGACGGCTAAAATAGCGGACGAAGGTGGAAAAGCGATTTTTGAGCAGAAAGATGTCGAAGTTCCGGCAAATTGGAGCCAATTGGCGACCAAGGTTGTCGTGAGTAAATATTTTTATGGCGACATTTCCGGCGGCCAGCGGGAAAATTCCGTTAAGCAGTTGGTTCACCGCGTCTGCCGGGCAATTGCTGACCGCGGCTATCGGGATGGTTATTTCGAAACCCTTGGTGACGCCGAAATTTTCTACAACGAACTGACATGGCTTTGCGTTAATCAGTACGGCTCATTTAATTCGCCGGTCTGGTTTAATGTCGGCCTTTTTGATGTTTACGGCGTTAAAGGCAGCGCACATAACTATTATTGGGATACGAAAGAGAACAAAGCGACCGCCTGCGAAAGTAGTTATGAATATCCGCAGGCCTCGGCATGCTTTATCCAGTCGGTTGTCGATACGATGGATGATATTTTGCGTCTGGCACGCAGCGAAGCGATGTTGTTCAAGCATGGTTCCGGCACAGGGACTGACTTATCAACTCTCCGCAGCAGCAGGGAAAAACTTTCCGGCGGCGGCAAGCCCTCCGGCCCATTGAGCTTTATGCGGGTCTATGACCAGATCGCGGCCGTCATCAAGTCCGGCGGCAAAACCCGCCGTGCCGCCAAAATGCAGTCGATGAAAATTCATCACCCGGATATCAAGGAATTCATCACCTGCAAAACCGAAGAAGAGAAAAAAGCCTGGGCGCTGATCGAAAAAGGCTATTCGCCCGATGAGGCTTATAATAGTGTGATGTTCCAGAACAGTAACTTGTCGGTACGTGTGACCGATGAGTTTATGGGCGCCGTTGAAAAAGATGGCAAATGGACGACTCATTCGGTAACGACCGGCAAGCCCGTTGACGATTTATCCGCCCGCGAGCTGATGGAATTAATAGCCGAAGGGACCCGCGTTTGCGGCGATCCCGGACTGCAATATCACTCCACAATTAACAAGTGGCATACCTGCCCGAATTCCGGCCCGATCAATGCCTCCAATCCGTGCAGCGAATATATGTTTATCGACAACTCCGCGTGCAATCTTGCCTCGCTGAACCTGATGAAATTCCGCAGGGAAGACGGGACATTTGATATCGACAGCTTCAAGAGTGCGGTACGTCTTTATATTATCGCGCAGGAAATCCTGGTCGATAACGGCAGCTACCCCGAAGCGACTATTACCGAAAACAGCCATAAATTCCGTCCGCTGGGTCTGGGCTATGCCAATCTCGGCAGCCTGATGATGAGCCTTGCGTTGCCCTATGATTCGGATGAGGCGAGAACCTGGGCTGGGGCGATTACCGCGATTATGACCGGTACGGCTTATGGCGTCAGCGCTGAACTGGCTTCCATTAAGGGCGTATTCAGCGAGTTTCAGAAGAATCAGCAGTCGATGCTGAATGTTATTTCAATGCATCGCGAACATGCTTACAATATTCCGGAAGTGCATTGCCCCGATTATATGCTTAATGCCGCCAAGAATGTCTGGGATCACGCATTCACAGCCGGCAGCCAGTTTGGTTTCCGCAATGCACAGGTTACGGTTCTTGCTCCGACCGGCACCATCGGCTTGATGATGGATTGCGATACAACGGGCGTTGAGCCGGATATCGCACTGGTCAAGTACAAACTCCTTGCCGGTGGCGGAATGCTCAAGTTAGTCAATCGCACCGTACCGATGGCGCTGACTCGATTGGGCTATAACGCCGAAGATATCAAGGAGATTTGTGACACTATTGATAAAGACGATACCGTGGAAACCGCGACCAAGCTGCGTCCGGAACATCTGCCGGTTTTCGATTGTGCGTTCAAACCCAAAAACGGCACACGGTGTATCCATTATATGGCGCATATCAAAATGATGGCTTCGGTTCAGCCGTTCCTGTCGGGTGCGATCAGCAAGACGATCAATATGCCCAAAGAAAGTACCGCCGAGGAAATTATGACGGCGTACATGGAAAGCTGGAAAATGGGACTGAAAGCGGTAGCGATTTATCGCGATGGCTCCAAGCGGCTCCAGCCGGTCAATGTTGATAACAAGACCAAAAAAGACGAGAAAAAGCCCGCCGAACAGGCCGCTCCGGCGCGTCCGTTCCGCCGTCGTCTGGCCGAAACCCGCAACAGTATCACCCACAAATTCTCAGTTGCCGGTCACGAAGGATACCTGACGGTCGGTTTGTATGATGATGGCCAGCCTGGCGAACTGTTTATTACCATGGCAAAAGAAGGCTCCACTGTCGGCGGCCTGATGGATGTCGTTGGAACCTGCGTTTCAATGGCGCTGCAATATGGTGTACCGCTGATTACGCTGGTCGAGAAATTCCGCCATGCTCGGTTTGAGCCGGCGGGGATGACCTCCAATAAAAATATTCCGTTTGCCAAGAGCTTGATTGACTATATCTTCTGCTGGCTGGGTTGCCAGTTTATCCCCGGCTATGCCGACAAGAATACTCCCAACCGCAATGGCACGAATGGTACGGAAACGTCGACCGCAACGACGGCAAAGCAAATCGTGGAAAAAACACAGGATTTGGCCAAAAAAATTGACCAGGCCCGATCCATCCAGAAAAAACCGGCCCAGGGTGAAAAAGGTGAAACGAACCCAATTGCAAAAGCGGGTAAGGCGTTATCCGACCGGTTTGGCGGCGAAGGACTGGCCGACAAGGTTGCTGATTTAGTCAATTCCGTTCTGGCTCCGGAACTGGCTGGCGGAGATGCCCAGCTAATGCAGCAATTCAATGCCCAGTTTAACCACTTTCAAGACGACGCCCCGGCCTGTGACATCTGCGGCTCGATTACTGTCCGCAACGGCGCATGCTATAAGTGCTTTAACTGCGGTAATTCTATGGGTTGTTCGTAGTAAAGTGAAAGGGTAAAATGCAAAGGGCAAAAGGTAGAATGCCTGCGGCATAAAAAAGTCGTAAAGAAGTGAAAATTTAAAATCACAACGCAAATATGAGTTTGCGATGAAAAATAATGGCCTGTTGAAACTCTTTGAGAAAGCCGGTTTGTCCCCAAAAAAAACAATATGCTGTCTGCAAAGACAGGTTTAAACAAGCTAATGCTTGAACTCCCAACAGCACTGTGAATAAAAAGGGCGGGTTTGGAACTTGCCTCTACGTGTAAGTGAATTGGGCGAACACACAGGCTCGCCCTTTGAATACGGATTGTTTGTGCTAATTCGTCGTCCCTGAAAAAGTCTTTTTTGCCATAAATTTAGTCAAGCTGCTCT
>CAYTHV010000017.1:0-32603 GCA_964437685.1 uncultured Pirellulales bacterium | reverse complement strand
AAAATCGACGATGCGGGACAGCAGATTTTAAAGCATGCGATGGTGGAGTTTGGTTTGTCCGCTCGGGCACATGATAAAATTTGTAAAGTTGCCAGAACGATAGCGGATTTGGAAAACAGCGAATCAATTTACCCTGAGCATCTGTCAGAGGCGATTGGATATCGAAAATTGGATCGCAAGCTCTAATGCAAAAATAGCAATTAAACTGTTGCTTCTGGAAAAATCAAGCGGTTATAATATGATTTCGCTGTAATCTTTGCCGAGAATATCGAGCAGTACTTGCGACACTCTTGGGTTGTTGATATGAAAGAACACGCTGTGTCCAGAAAAAGGGTGTTATTCGCTGGGGGGCAAAGAAACAAACAAAGCCATTTTTTACATTGAACTTATGCACGCCGGGTGAAAAAAGAAAGTTTTGACACAATAAGTTGATAATTATGGTCGAGAATCGTCAGTGCGGTGTTGACAAGGCATTCGAATTATTGAATAATAGATATCGAAAATGTTTAACCATATCGGGCATTGGCAGAGGTTTTCTGGGGCAAGCCTATGCGTTTCGCCTCAGATTAAAATTTGTGACGTTGCTTATATTGAAAGAGTGATTATGCGTTACCGAGCTGGGAAAATAGAAGCTGGCCTGCTGGCAGGGATAATAGTTGGTGTTGCCATTGTTTTAGGTGCAGGTGCTATCCTCTTTTTCGACTCGGCAGGTCGAGATGGCAGCGGCCTATCGCCGGATTATACCTACGACATTTCCAAATACACAAAAATCGCTCCGGAATTGATTTTATATAAACAAGTCGGCCCGGCTATTCCAACGGGTTTGAAAATTTCCCATTCGATCGCGGTTCAAGATGGTATTTATGTCGCGGGGGATTCTGTTGTTGTGAAGATGGATAAGGCGGGACAAATCGAAAAAAAGTTTGAATTGGATGCTTCCCCAACATGTCTTGCAGTGGATACAGACTATACAATTTTTGTAGGTATGCAGGACTCTGTTGTGATTTTGAGTGCCGATGGTACAAAACGAAGCCAATTCTCAGTTCCCAATAAAGATGCGATTGTAACCAGTGTCGCTCTTAGTCCTGACCGTGTTTTTATTGCCGATGCGGTTAATGGAATGATTTATTGTTATGACAGGAACAATAATCTTGTCAATACCATCGGACAGGAAGACCCCGCAAAAGAAAACCAGACAGATTTTGTTATTCCAAGTCCTTATTTTGATATTGCGATGGCCTCGGATGGATTGCTTCGGGTTGTCGATCCGGGCAGGCATCTAATTAAAGCATTTACCATAGATGGCGATCAGGAATGGGCCTGGGGCGAGGCATCAATTAAAATTGAGGGTTTTAGCGGCTGCTGCAATCCGGTTAATTTTGCGATTCTGCCGGATGGGACATTTGTTACGGTTGAAAAAGGTCTTGTACGGGTAAAAATATACGATGCCGAGGGCAAATTTCTCGGTGTTGTCGCTGGCCCTGAGCAATTGGAATTGAATGAGCCTCAGCGAGTTTGCGACACTCCCGAACAGTGTCAAAGCAAAGGCTTTGACGTGGCGGTGGATAATGAGGGTAAAATTTACATTTTGGATACAGTAAACAATGTTATTCGAATTTTTGAAAAAAAATAAAATTAATAAAAGCTTTCCACTCTTTTTCTTATTGATGGCGATGTTGTTAATTTTGCTGGGCTGTCACCAAAAAGAAGAGATTAAGTTCGAATCCGTAACACCTGATCTGGCAGATAACGAGACACTGTGTGAACAAAATCGACAAGAGGAGCTAATTTTTCCCCAAAGCACTATTGATTTTATTCCTTTGGGAACTATTAAGTTATCCCATAATTCTTCATCTGAGGTTGTTAGTGAAATACAGGATATGACGATATTGAATTTAATGTGTGATTCTGCTGGAATTCCAAGAGAAATTCTCAAAGATATCACAATTAAATATATTGGTTCGCCACCGTATCGAATAGAACTATATTGGCCTAAGGATAAGATGTATGGCTTTGATGGTTTAAGCTGTAAAATCGAATATTATGTTGATGCTCGTATAAAGGGGCATACAAAAAAATATGTTCTTGAAAAATTGACCACGCAAAATAATAAGGAGAATATATCAGATCCACAGTTAAAAGATTTATTGGCAGAACGTCCCGAATTACTTGTGTCGTGGTTAGAAAAAAAAGACATCGATGAAACAATAGATGGAACAGACGATAAGTTTATCAGAGTTATGTTTATTCTTGTAGATGGGGATATCGCATGGTGTTATACTCTATTTTATTCACACGAAGATGTATTTGAAGGTTTGTCAGAGGAGAGGCGTGATGCCAAAGAATATGATTCCAAATTTCAGGATGTAATCCGAAAAGCGGAGGAGGAAGCAAGCAAAACAATGAGACGCGAAAATATTACGGGCTTAGGCTCTTGCCATACTTTTTGGAATTTGAAAAAGGAATATTTGAAGGCTAAAGGTATACAGTGGAAATCACCGTCAGAATTAAATCCATATTCTTCTTATGATTAAAAAAGATTATAATTGTTTAGAATATGAAAAGGTGAAAAAACGCCGGCAATGGTTGATTGCTTCGGCGCGCTGGGCTATTGCGGGCGTGCTTGCCGCAACGGCGGGGACACTCTGGAAACGGAATGGGATTGCCATGAATCGGCAGGTATGTCAGGATGCGGAAGGGCGAGTGGGTTGTCGGGAATGCAGTGTATTTAATAGCTGCGGCCATCCAAGAGCGCTTTCCGTCAGGCAATTTCTGGAAAAACATAAATGAGTGAACAGGATAAACCACAATTGAATCGGCGGTATTTTTTACGTGAAGGTCTGTGGGGGGCGTGTCTGGCCGGACTTGCCGGAGCGGGGGCAGTATTAGCTTCCAAAGGTCAAAAGCAAAAATACGTTTGGCAGCTTGATCCGCACAAGTGCATTTCCTGCGGCAGGTGCGCGACATTCTGTGTTCTTCAGGAGTCCGCGGTCAAATGCGTCCATGCCTACGCGATGTGCGGGTATTGTGATCTTTGTACGGGCTACTATCGTCCCGAACCTAAGGCGCTGGATACCGCCGCGGAAAATCAGCTTTGTCCGCGCGGCGCGATTATTCGTACTTTTAAAGAAGACCCCTATTTTGAATATACGATTGACGAGAAACTCTGTAACGGCTGCGGCAAATGCGTTAAGGGCTGCAATTCATTCGGCAACGGGTCGCTGTTTTTGCAGGTACGGCACGACCGCTGCGTCAATTGCAATGAATGTGCTATCGCCGTTGCCTGTCCGACGGGGGCGTTTAAACGGGTACCGGCCGACCAGCCATATCTCTTGAAGGGGCAGGAATGAGACGCGGCGTTGGGATCATTGCTCTGGGACTTTTGTTGTCTGCGGTTGTGTTGGGTGTGCAGCGATTTCCGCCGCCGCAATTCGAAAGCGGCTATACGATTCCAACCCCCACAACACCCGCGCCTCGTTCAGAAATTCGGGACTGGGTTGATATTGGAGTATTTGTGCTGGTTTTGTGCCTTGTGTCTTACCTGACATTGAAAATACGTCGCCGCAAGTGGATTGTCGGATTGATGATTTTTTCACTGCTGTATTTCGGTTTTTGGCGCAAGGGCTGTGTTTGCTCCGTAGGTTCCATCGGCAATATCACGTTGGCGATGTTTGACTCCAGCTATGCAATACCTGCGGTTGTTCTGATATTTTTTCTGCTTCCGCTGGTGTTTACCCTGTTTTTCGGGCGGGGTTTTTGCGCGGCAGTTTGTCCATTAGGTGCGATGCAGGATATTGTTCTGATTCGACCGCTGCGCGTGCCGAATTCACTTGAGGCTGCACTGCGATTATTCGCTTATTTATATCTGGCACTGGCGGTTATGTTCGCCGCTATCGGCGGCGTGTTTCTTATTTGCCGATATGATCCATTTGTTACTTTTTTCCGATTCAACGGTAACTGGAATCTGTGGGTTCTCGGTATCAGCTTTCTGCTTATATCCCTGTTCATTGGTCGTCCTTATTGCCGGTTTCTGTGCCCCTATGGCGTGATTTTGCGGCAGCTTGGGCGGCTTTCCAAATGGCGGGTAACGATTACGCCGGATGAGTGCATTCAGTGCCGCCTGTGCGAACAGGCCTGCCCATTCAATGCGGTTGTTAAGCCCGTAAAAGAATTGCCCGCAACTGAAATCGTCCAAAGCAAACGACGAGTTATATTATTGATAGCATTGCTTCCTATTTTGATGGCGGTTGGCGGCTGGATTGGGGCAACAGTCAGTTCCACGATGGTCAACGCTCATTTAGGCATTCATTTGGCTGAGCATGCGGACGCCGGCAGCGCAAGCCACCATCTTAACCTCCAGGCAGAGACTGTACTCCGTCAGTTTTTCTATGGAGGTATGGCGATCGGCGTGTTTATGGGGTTTGTTGCCGGAAGCAAATTGATTGCGGCATCGGTAATTCGACGGCAAAGAGATTATCAGGCTCACCGCGCCGGATGCTTTGCCTGCGGACGATGTTTTGCATATTGTCCCATTGAGATTAAACGACGACTGGATAAGGATGGTTGAAAGCAAGTATGGAGATATTTGACAATACAGAAATTAAAGCTCGCCCGCTGTATCAGGGATTGATTGGCGCAGCGGTTGTCGCCGCTGTGTTTGCCGTGATTGCCGCGGTATTGCTGGCAATTACGGGATATCGTATTACGGGTGAAGCACCGAAGCAGGCGGGAAAATTGCGGGCAATGCAGGAGCAATTGCAAACCCGTTCCTTTGATGCCGCACTGACTGAACAAATTCGCACAGTGGATGAGCAGATTCGACGGGATGAATTGCGGTGCCAACGGTTTATTGAAACCGGCGGATTGTATTTTGCAGGCAGTACGCTGGTTGCGGTTATTTGTTTTATGGCGACACGGGTGATGCTGCGTCCTGCGCCAATAATTCCGGCGGAAGAATCCTGCTCCGGCTTGCAGATTCAGCAGGCTATGCGAGTGCGATTGGCTGTTACTGTTGTTGTGGTTCTTTTGGCTGCGACCGGATTATATGTGATTCTGAAATTAACACCGAAATCGACATTACCGGCATCCGCAACAACACCCGCTGTGTCCCCAAAGGCTGACTGGGCTGCCGTAGTCAAAGGCCAATGGCCTTCATTTCGCGGGCCGTGGGGGCTTGGCGTTATTGAAGCCAAAGATATTCCCGATGTTTGGAATGAAAAGCAAAAACAGGGAATCCTGTGGAAATCCGAAGTTCCTCTTGTCGGGCATAGTTCACCGATAGTCTGGAATGACCGTATCTTTATTGCCGGCGCCACTGCGACTGAACAGAAGCTGTTTTGTTATGATGCCAAAGATGGCAAGTTGTTATGGACAGGGCAAGTCAAGCCTGCCGGAACAGAAAATCGTGAACCGCTGGATGTGATGAAAGATACCGGCTATGCCGCCTGTACGCCGATTACCAATGGACAAACTGTTTTCACTATTTTTGCTACGGGTGATGTCGGTTGTTTTGATATGAATGGCAAACTTCTTTGGCAAAAAGCTCTCGGGGTTCCCGAAAGCGCTTACGGTTATGCCGCTTCTCCGACGGTGCTGGATACCATGGCGATGGTTCAGTTTGATCAGGGTTTTGAAGAGGGCAAAAGCGAATTGATAGCGTTTAATTTGGCCGATGGTGCAATCGTCTGGCGGACGAAACGTCCGACACCGAACACGTGGACATCCCCAACCATTGTTAAAATGAACAAAGGGTATCAAATTTTAACCAGCGGTTCGCCGTGGGTCATTGGCTATGAGCCGTTTTCGGGTAAAGAATTATGGCGTGTTGAGTGTCTCGGCAGCGATATCGCCCCGACGCAAATTTTTGTGGGCGGTTTGGTGCTGGCGATTCAGCCTTATGATAAACTCTATGCGATTCGCACAGAAGACCCCAACAAAGTCGCCATTGCTTGGAGTGTACAGGGCGATATGCCGGATATTTGCAGCCCTGTTAGCGACAGTCAGCTTGTCTGGATATTAACGACTGTGGGGGGATTAACATGTTTTGACTTATCCAATGGCTCGGAAGTTTATACGCAATCCCTTGAAGGGGAGTTTAACGCTTCACCTTCATTGGTTGGTGATAAACTTTATATATTGTCCCGAAAGGGAGAAATGATCATCGCTCAAGCCGGGCGTGAATTCAAAGAACTCGGACGATGCGCGATTGATGAGGATTGTTTTGCGTCGCCCGCATTTACGGATGGACGAATCTATCTTCGCAGTGACAAAAGTCTTTATTGCATTGGGAAAGCTCCGTAATGCCGCCGATTGATCCGAATATTATAGATGAGCTTTTAAGCAGCGTCGGCACCGGCCAGAATAAGACGCTGGCGATATTGCAGGCAATCCAGCTGCGTTTTGGCTATTTGCCGACCGAAGCCCTTGAGGCGGTGTGCCAAAAGACCTCGATTGCGGCGGCGGACTTGTGGGGTGTGGCGACATTTTATGACCAGTTCCGTCTTGAGCCGGTGGGCAAGCACATTATCCGCGTATGTGTGGGTACGGCTTGCCATGTCAAGGGGTCCGAACGTGTTTATGACGCTTTTATTCGGCAATTGCAAATTGATCCGGGCAAAGACACCGATGAAGACTTCCTTTATACAGTAGAGAAGATTGCCTGTCTGGGCTGCTGTACGCTGGCGCCGGTGGTGCAGGTGGATAATAAAGTCTATGGTCCCGTTCATCCCGAATCCGTGCGAGATATTCTTGATGCCGCCCAGCAGGAACACACAGAAGAGACTGTTGGCGGCAAACGAGGGATAGCTGCTGCCGGGGTTCCCATAACCGAATTGCGAATCGGCGTTGGCTCATGCTGTGTCGCCGGCGGAAGTATGGATGTCAAAAACCAGCTTGAAAAGACGGTTGCCCGAATGGGACTAACCGGCGATATTGCCATTAAACCCGTCGGCTGTGTCGGGATGTGCCACCAGACGCCGCTGGTTGAGGTTGTTGAACCGAACAAAGCAGGCGGAGTTCTATATACCAAAGTTGCCGCATCTGAGGCAAAACGAATTGTCAAACGGCATTTCAAGTCTAAAGGGACATGGCGAAGACTTTTCGGGCTTGCCGAAGATACGCTGGACGATTTGGTCGAAAGCGAATCTGCGCCGATTCGTCCCCGTATTGCCGCACGGGATGGCGAAATCTGTACCTTTCTCGGCGGACAGCGGCGCATCGCAACCGAATACTGCGGCCATTTAAATCCGCTTGATGTGGATGAATATATCCGTCATGACGGCTGGCAGGGCTTTAAACAGGCTCAAACATTAACTTCTGAGCAAATTATTGATCGTATTCTGCATTCCGGACTTCGCGGTCGCGGCGGGGCGGGATTTCCAACGGGGCTCAAATGGGAGCAGACCTGCAATGTCAGGGGCGGTAACGGTATCAAGTACATTGTGTGCAATGGCGACGAAGGCGACCCCGGCGCATTTATGGATCGGATGATTCTGGAAAGCTACCCGTATCGTGTGCTTGAAGGAATGGCAATTGCTGCATATGCGGTCGGAGCGACAATAGGATTTTTATATATCCGTGCCGAGTATCCGCTGGCGGTTCAGCGGATTCGTGCGGCGATAGACGTTTGCGAGCGGCAAAATCTGCTGGGAAATTTAAAATTGTCGATTATGGAAGGCGCCGGGGCCTTTGTCTGCGGCGAGGAAACGGCATTGATTGCATCCATTGAAGGGCGGCGGGGAATGCCGTCGCTGCGTCCGCCGTATCCGGCCGAGTCAGGCCTGTGGGGCAAACCGACCTTGATTAATAATGTCGAAACCTATGCGACAATACCATGGATTATTCGCAATGGCGCCGAGGCATATTCAACTATTGGGACTAAAGTCAGCAAGGGAACCAAAGTCTTTGCTCTGGCGGGAAAAATCAAACGAGGCGGGCTGATCGAAGTGCCGATGGGAATGACTCTCCGTCAGATTGTCGAACAGATTGGCGGCGGTGTTGCGGGTGATGCGCAGCTAAAGGCGGTTCAAATCGGAGGGCCTTCCGGCGGATGTGTTCCCGCACGGCTGTGTGATACGCCGATTGATTATGAATCGCTTCATGCTGTCGGTTCGATGATGGGGTCAGGCGGGATGGTTGTGCTGGATGAAAATGACTGTATGGTGGATATTGCCCGGTATTTTCTTGCTTTTACTCAGGCGCAGTCCTGCGGCAAATGTACGTTCTGCCGTGTCGGTACCAAACGAATGTTGGAGATGCTTGACGCACTCTGTCAGGGCAAGTCGTGTGATTTAAACGCACTTGAGGTTTTGGCCGGGCAAATCAAAACCGGCAGTTTGTGCGGGCTTGGCAAAACCGCCCCTAATCCTGTTCTCTCAACCTTGCGGTATTTTCGCGAGGAATACGAAGCACACCTGCAGGGCAAGTGTCCCGCCAAACGCTGCCGGGCGCTGATACGCTATACCATTAATGACAAATGCATTGGCTGTACACTCTGTGCTCAGCGATGTCCGGTTAAGGCGATTACGCCAAAGCCATACCAGAAGCACAGTATCCAAACCAGTATCTGCATCCGCTGCGGAACCTGTAAGGGCGTTTGTCCTACGCATGCGGTGGATGTGGAGTCGTAACTGTGTCCATGCAATGCAATCCGGGTTTTGTCGGTGCCGTACCCGTCCATGCCAGGTAGGTCTTGTAACCGCCGCTGAGGTTGCGGCATTTAAATCCGCGCTGTGTCAGGATTCGGCAGGCCAGATAGCCGCGAAGCCCCGCCTGGCAAAAGACCAGCAGTTCTTTGTCTTTGTTCAATTCCCCCAGACGTTTTCGAAGGTCATCCAGCGGGATGTGAATTGCACCGGCAATCGTGCCGGCCTGGAATTCCGGTGCGGTCCGAACATCCAGCAAAACTTGATTATCTTTCGGATTGAGCACGTCGGGAGTATGACAGATTACAGTGTCACCACGCAGAACATTTGCAGCGGCAAAGCCTGCGTAGTTGACGACATCTTTCGCCGAACCATAGGGCGGGGCGTAGCACAATTCGAGGTCTTCGAGGTCATAAACTGTCAATCCGGCGCGAATTGCTACCGCTAAAACATCAATGCGTTTATCGACACCGGCAGGGCCAACAGCCTGTGCGCCGAGAATTTTTCCATTGTGCGGATCGTATAATAATTTCAAATCGATTTGTGATGCGCCGGGATAATACGAAGCATGGTCATGTGAATGCACGTAAATTTTTTCGTAAGCGATGTTCTGCCGTTTCAGTGTTTTTTCATTTGAGCCTGTCATGGCGATAGTCTGATTGAAGACCTGGCAGACGGCCGTGCCTTGTGTTTTTTTGTAGGTAAGTTTCTGCCCGAAGATATGCGATGCCGCAATGCGTCCCTGCCGATTGGCCGGGCCTGCCAGCGGAATCATGGTTTTGAACCCGCCGACAAAATCTTCGACCTCGACCGCATCACCGACAGTATAAATCGCCGGATCGCTGGTCTGCATCGAGGAATTGACGACGATACCGCCGCGCTGTCCGAGTTCCAGACCGGCGTCTTTGGCTAACCTGGATTCCGGACGGACGCCGACTGAAATAATAACAAGTCCGCAATCAATGGAATTGCCAGTGCTAAGTTGAACAGTTAACTTTGCATTATTTTGTTGAATTGCTATAACACTGGTTCCGAGCCGCAAATCAACACCATTGAGCTTGAGTTCCTGATGCAGGGGGGCGACCATTTCCGGATCCGCCGGAGCCATGACTTGTTTTTCAAGTTCAGCAATGGTTACGGCGATGCCGCAATGGACAAGATTTTCAGCCATTTCCAAGCCGATGTAACCGCCGCCGACAACGACTGCTCGCTGTGGTTTTTGTGTTTCGATAGTCTTAATGATGGCGTCCATGTCTGCCAGATTGCGAAGAGTGAACACATTCGGCTTGTCCATCCCCGGCAGTGGCGGGCGAATCGGCTCTGCGCCGGGACTTAAAATCAGGTAATCATAGTTTTCGGTATATTCTCGATTTTCTTTAAGATTACGTACAACGATCTGCTTTGCCTGACGGTCGATTTGAGTTACTTCGCTGAGAATGCGAACATCAATTGCAAAGCGTTTCTTCATGGCTTCCGGCGTTTGCACGAGCAATTTTTGTCGTTCCTGAATGACCCCGCCGATATGGTAGGGCAGCCCGCAATTGGCGAATGAAATATGCGGCCCTCGTTCGAATAGAATAATTTCAGCCGTTTCGCTCAGTCGCCGTGCACGTGTCGCCGCAGATGCTCCGCCCGCGACGCCGCCAACAATTAAAATCTTCATTGTGTATCCTTAATCTTGGTTTATTTGTTATTTTCAGTATCTTTGCAATGTGAGCTGATGCAGTTAATCAGTGCAGGCAGTCTTGGTGAGGCAATGCTGTAGTAGACAACTCTGCCATCCCGACGGCTGGTTAGAAAGCCGCGTCCCTGCATCAGCCGGAGGTGTTCACAGGTCTGATTGGGGGAAAGGTGACACATTACGGCGATGGAATTAACTGCAAACTCTCCCTGCATAAGGAGTTGCACCATTTTTAGTCGGGCAGGATGCGCCATCGTTTTAAGGCATTCTGCCGCCTGAAGAAGTTGGTTATTGTTCAATAGTTTGGCTTCGTTTTGCATTTCCTGACTCATAATAAACCTTTCTTGAGGTTATTTGAGAGTCTATACGTATTAAAATATCGAGAGTTCTCGATGTTTTGACATTTTATAAAAAAATAGAGCGGACACTTCCGCTCTATTTTCGGACTCAAATTGTCCGCTTATTGTGCGGCAATTTGAATCTTTCTGGGTTTGACTTTTTCCGCTTTCGCGATTTTGACAGTCAGGACTCCTGAATTCATGGTTGCGTGAATCTGATTCTGATCAATGTCGCTGCTGAGTGAGAATTCCCGATGGAAATCGCCGCTTCGCTGTTCGGCGTATAATACATTGCCAATCTGCTCATCTCGTATTGTACCGTGGATTTTCAGCGTGTCGCTCTCCACTTTAATATCCAGATTGTCTTTGTCTACGCCGGGCATATCCATCTTGAGGATAATTTCATCGGGTGTTTCCCATACATCAGTTGCGGGAATAATCACATTGCGTTCGTTACGCCGTGTTACCTGAGCCTGTTGTTTCTTTTCCATATTATTCATAATGTACCTCCATCATTTCATTTTAAACCGACTGTTTAGTGTTTAGTTTTCTGATTCTGATTTGATCGCGATTGTTCGTGCCTGTGTGACTTTGGCCTTGGGCAGTTCAATCTTTAAGATGCCGTGCTTATAGGTTGCCGTAATGCCTGCAGGATCGACTTTCTCCGACAGCGTCAGTGTCCGTTTGAAATCTCCAGCAGGGCGTTCCTGCCGATAGGCCTGTTTGGCGTTCGCAATTTGTTCGGATGGTCGTGTTCCAGACAGAGTTAGGCTGTTTTCCAGGGCGGTCAATTCCAGCTTGGTTGGATCGACGCCGGGAATCTCTGCTGTAACGACCAGTTTGTCCTTGGCGTCATAGACGTTCAAAGCTGGAAATACGCCCGAGGGAACACTGCGGAGTCCCAAGGGGCCGCCAAAAACATCGAATGCTCGTTGCATTTGGTCCACCATTTGTTCCATGTCCCAAAAAGGATTTCGTCGTGTCATAAACATAATTTTGTCTCCTTAACAAAGGTTACTGTTATTTTGACTTTTTACTACACACATGAAGACATAAAACAAATTGCGTGCCAGATTGAAGTGGGATATCCAAAAAGATTGTATCTTATTTATACAAATGAGGTTGTGGAAAAAGAGATGGTGTCAAAGACAAAAGATTATCTCTGCCACTTTGACAGAGATAACCCCATATTTATTCAGGAGTTGAAGCGGGCGGTTTTGATTGTACAGTCAGAGCCAAGACTTGCTTTGTCTGTATGGTGATTGGGGAAATGGCAGACCGGCGGAGTGGGGCGAGCCAGAGGATGCCGGATTGGGTTTCAATGACAAAGGTTTTTTTACGTAAAGCATTGTCCGCCTGCGTTTCGGTCAAGAATTTGCTGACACGTTTTCGGGTTTTCATTCCATACGGCACAAAATGATCCCCGATATTGCGAGTCCGAGCGACAAGTGGGAAAGTCAGTTGCTCCAAATCGAACCACTGGCAATATGGGTCTTTTTTGGCAACAAATGACTTGAGTTGATCTTTCTGAAATGCAAAAATTTGGCTATGGATTGTCCATGAGCCAAATTCGACGGATCCTGATTTTGGAATTTCAATTGCGGCATCAGAAAAAAGAGATTGTTCTGTGTCCTTATTCATAAAAATAATAGATGTCCTTTTTCGCAGGACACGACAGCCGCCCGGCAATTCCAAAGCAGGGCAGTCCGGGTTGTGCAGTATCTCAAAATACCGCTGATAATGCCGCTCTGTCATATCTCTTAGGCCGCATCCCAATAGACCGTAAACCCGTCGCAGGATTTCCCCGGTAATAAGCGGGCTACTATCGGATAAGCCTTCGGTTGCAAGGGTGATGTGATGTTTGTCCTTTTCGACTAAAGTTTTGCTCCATAATGCATCGACGGCGTCGTCGAGACGCCGCTGCATCTGATACGCCGAATTACTTAATTGGTGGAGTTTTTCTACAATATCTTTTTTGGATTGCCGCTGGATTTCGGGCAATAGGCGATGCCGTATCCAATTGCGCGTGTAGTCTAAATCTCGATTGCTTTTGTCTTCCCGCCAATGCAAGTCGTTGTTGCGGCCGTATTGCTCAATATCCACCCGCTGCAGATGCAGCATCGGTCGAATCCATCGCACGCCATTTCGTTCGACCGACGGATGAATTCCCGCAAGACCGGCAAAGGCAGTGCCGCGAAGCAGCCGCATCAGCAGCGTTTCGGCCTGATCGTCTTTGTGGTGTGCGGTTGTGATACAGTTACACCCGATTTGCTGAGCGAAACGTTCTAATGCCGCCAGTCGCAGTCGCCGAGCTGCTGTTTCAATGGAAAGCCGATGCTCATTAGCATATCCTCGCACGTCGATTCGCTGGCAGTAAAAGGGGGTCCGGTATTTACTGGCGAGGGCTTCGACGAATCGTTCATCCTCATCCGAATCAGCCCCACGAAGTTGGTGGTTGATGTGTGCACATGACAATTCCAGCTTTAGTTTCGGGTTGTGCCGTAAGATGTTAAGGCAATGCAGCATCACCACGGAGTCCGCGCCGCCGGAAACCGCAGCCAAAATCCTATCGCCGCAATTCAATACATTCTGGACTTGGATTAGGTTATTCATTGACACCCAATAAAAAAGGCCTTATGTCGATTCGACACAGGCCCTATTATATCAAACTTCCTGCGGATATAACTTATTTCTGCAAGACCGTTTCAGCTTCCTGCATGAGTGTCGGATCGGCTTTGGAAAGCTCCATGATCCGTCTTCTGGCGTATTCTGTATTGTCTTCATAACGAGCTTCTTTCTGTACGGCTAATTTATATAGAGCCAACGCATCCTTACGCATCTTAAGCCGCTGATCCAGTATATAGGCTGCGCGGAAACGAGCGGGGAAGCTGGTGTTTTCATTCCACTGGAAGCACCGCTGATACATTACGGCGGCAAGTTCGTAATCTTTGAAGTGTTCATAGATACGTCCGGCTTTGTATGCGGCTTCGTCAATACGGGTGCTGTTGGGGTATTCTTTCATCAATTGATTGAACAATTGCAGCGACTGACGCAACTTGGCTTCATTGGTAATGATGAAATAGGCGCCGGACTCAAAATAATACTTTTGTGCCTGCTTATAGACTTCTTCTGCGCCTTCGACCTTATCGACGGCTTTCATATCCTGCGTTACATATTCCCCTGGAGACAGATAACGGTACTGAACCGTCTGCTTGAGGGTTTTCAGTTCATTTTCGGCCCAGCGGCCTTTGGCGGAATTACCGGTGGATTGATAATACGCGATCAATTCCTCAAGGGCGGTCTGGTAGCTGCTGCGGGTTGCAGCGACTTGTTCGACAACATCGACTTCGCCGGCGCCGGGGGTTAAAACACCTTTTTCTGCAACCTGCTGCTCTTCCGGAGTTAATATCAGATGTGCGTCGTCTACTTTTGGGTTATAGCAACCGGTAAAAACCGTCACTGTCAATGCTATTAAAGTTGCCGTTATCAAATTCCTGGCCATCGCCGTAATTCCTTTCGTTCTATGATGTTATTGTCTTTCAGTCCATTTCTGTACAAAGTTCTATATTGTATCGGCAATTTATGTCTGTTTTGGTCAATATTTGTGCCGAATGTCGCTATTACCATACCATTTTCGATTATCCTGTCAAGTATCAAGTCTGCATTGGTTGGAAAAGCAAGAGGTATTGTACTTGCTATCTTTAGGATATTTGCAGGAAAGGGTATTTGCCGGAATCAATTGACTTTAGAGCCGAAAACGTCTATCATTGGTCCGATGGATAAAAGTAGTTCTATACGGAGAAATTATGGCAGATAAAGGCTTTACGCATCTGCATTTACATACACAGTACTCCCTGCTTGACGGGGCGATTTCCTGCGATCGGCTCTTTAAGCGGTGCAAGGAACTGGGGATGGATTCGGTCGCGATGACCGACCACGGCAATATGTTTGGGGCAATTGACTTTTATACCGCTGCAAAATCCGCGGGAGTTAAGGCGATTGTGGGGCTGGAAGCCTATATTGCGCCGGGCTCACGGTTTGAAAAACAGGGCGGCGGAGGAGTCAAGGAAAATGCCTACCACTTGCTTTTGCTGGCGGAAAATAATGCTGGGTATAAAAATCTACTGAAATTGAGCAGTATTGGTTATACCGAAGGATTTTATTATCGTCCGCGTATCGACAAAGAAGTGCTTGCTCAGTTTAACGAGGGGTTAATTTGTTTGACGGCGTGTATGGCCGGCGAAGTTCCCGCGCAACTTCTGCGTAACGGCGAACAAGCGGCCAAAGATGCCGTTGAGCAGTATTTGAAGATTTTCGGGCCGGAACGGTTTTTCATTGAACTCCAGGAACATACGCCCAATGAATATCCGCAATTGGGGCAGATGATGGCGGAATTGGCGCAGAAGATGGGGGTTGGGGTCGTAGCGACCAATGATGTTCATTTTTTGGATGCCGATGACTATCAGGCACACAATGCGCTATGCTGTATCAGTACGGGCAAAAAAGTAACGGATCCGGAGCGGATGGTTTATCCGCCGGATGTGTTTTTGAAAAGTTCAGAACAGATGCGGGAACTTTTCCCCTATGCGCCGCAAGCGTGCGATATGACGTTGGAAATCGCAAAGCGGTGCGATGTGAGTATTGACCTGAAAAGTCGGCATGCTCCGATTTATCGTCCTGCCAACGGAAGCAAGGCGGAGGATTTTCTGTCGAAGCTGGTTTACGATGGGGCGAAAAGATGCTATGGCGAAGTAACGCCGGAGATTCGGGAGCGAATCGAACGCGAATTGCAGGTGATTTCAGGCAAAGGTTTTGCCAGTTATTTTCTGATTGTGTGGGATTTTTGCAATTATGCCCGCGAAAATAATATTCCTGTTGGCGCCAGGGGCAGCGCCGTTGGTACGGTCGTAGGGTATTGTCTTGGCGTTTGCGATGTGGACCCGATCCGGTATGATCTGCTGTTTGAGCGGTTTATGGACCCGGAACGAAACGAGATGCCTGATATCGATATTGACATCTGCCAGGATGGCCGCGCGCAGGTGCTGGATTATGTGCGTAAGAAATACGGTCATATCGCGCAGATTATTACATTCGGGACAATGAAGGCGCGGGCGGCGATTCGGGATGTGTGCCGTGTGATGGATGTGCCGCTGTCGGAGGCGGATAAATTAGCCAAGCTGATACCGAATGAATTGAAGATGACGCTCGACAAGGCGCTGGATGTTGAGCCGGATTTAAAAAAGGCGTATGAGGAAAATCCGAGTTATCAGCAGGTGATTGATGTTGCTAAAAGGCTGGAGGGGCTTTGTCGGCATGCGTCGGTACATGCCTGCGGGGTGGTGATCGCCGATGCTCCGCTGACGGAGTTTCTGCCGGTTTATAAGCAGGGCGATTCGGACGACTTGATTACACAGTATGAAGGTCCGATGGTCGAAAAAGTCGGTCTGCTGAAGATGGACTTTCTGGGATTGCGGACGCTGAGCGTGATTCAGCGAGCGGTTGATTTGATTGCTGAAATTCACAACAAGAAAATCGATATTGGGGCAATTGATATTTCTGACCAGAAGGTGTTTAAGGATGTCTTTGCCAAAGGGAAAACCAAAGGCGTGTTCCAGTTTGAATCGGGCGGAATGCAGGATATGCTGATGAAACTGCGTCCTGACCGACTGGAAGACCTTATCGCAGCGAACGCTCTGTATCGCCCGGGGCCGATGGCGCTGATTCCGGACTATATCGAACGCAAGCATGGGGCGAAATGGGATGTGCCGCACCCGATCATGCGCGAAGTGCTGGAAGAGACATTCGGCATTATGGTCTACCAGGAACAGGTGATGCGAATTTGCAATCGGCTCGGCGACATTCCGCTGCGCGAGGCGTATGGGCTGATTAAGGCCATCGGCAAAAAGAAACTGGATGTGATTGCAGCCGAGAAAAAACGATTTAACGAAGGCTGTGTCAAGAAAGGTTTGACCGCGGCACAGGCTGATGAGATATTTGAATTAATCGAGCGGTTTGCGGGTTACGGTTTTAATAAAAGTCACGCGACGCGATATTCATTTGTGGCGTATCAGACGGCTTGGCTAAAGACCTATTACCCGGTCGAATTTATGGCGGCGCTGCTGACCTACGAAATGGGCGACACGGATAAAGTCGTGGACTACATTGGCGAATGCCGTGGGATGGGGATCGAGGTTTTGCCGCCGGATATCAATGAAAGTTTTATTGATTTTACTGTGGTGTATAACAAAGAGCATGGCAGTACCAGCGGCAGTGTAATTCGTTTTGGATTGGCGGCGGTCAAAGGCGTCGGTGCCAAAGCCGTCGAGCAGATTATCGCCGCACGGCAGAGAGCCGGACGATTTAAGAGCCTGTTCCATTTCTGCGAAAATGTGGATTTGCGTGCGGTCAATAAGCAAGTCCTTGAAGCCCTGATTAAAGCCGGGGCATTCGATAATTTGAAAGGCAGTCGGCCGCAAATGATGGCGGTATTGGAAAAGGCGATGCAGGCGGGAGCGTCAATGCAATCGGATTCGAGCAAGGGCCAGATGAATTTCTTTGGCGCATCTGGATTTGGCGACGACGCGGCGACGGATCAATCGTTGCCGGATGTGCAGCCGTGGCCCGAGACGCAGATGCTGATTTACGAAAAAGAAGTGCTGGGTTTTTATGTTACCAGTAACCCGTTGAGTAAACATGCCGAACAAATTGACGCTTACTCGACCTGCAATACATCGAAATTGCAATCGATGAAGGAAGGCGCCGAAGTGGTTATTGGCGGGATGATCGGTAAAATTCGGACGATGCTGACACGCAATGGTAAAACCGCGGGGCAGAAAATGGCGGTTTTTGAATTGGAAGACCTTCAGGGCAAATGTGAAGTAGTTCTGTTTCCCAAGGCTTTTGATCAATATGGGGCGATGGCGGAAGTGGATAAGGTCTTGTTTGTACGCGGTAAGGTTGACACACGTCGGGAAAACCCGAATATTTTGGCCGATGAGCTGATTGCGATGGATGAGGTGGTGGATAAGCTGGCGGCACAGGTGTGGATCAGTCTGTTCAGCCATGAGATTGATGAGGAAAAAGTCAACCGCATCAAGGGATTGTGCGGTACGCATCGCGGCAAAAGCCCGCTGCATGTCAGTGTCCAGACGTCCGGCGGTTTTCGGATTATTGCTGTTGCGGATCGAAGTCTGTCGGTGCGGCCGGATACGGACTTCTGCCGTAAACTCGAAATGGTTGTCGGTGCGGGAAAGATACGTCTAAGGGCGAATTAATGTGGAATTATAAAACGGAAATCGCGGGTTGGGTTTTGTTTTTTATATTACCGCTTTCAGCGATTGTTACGTGTTTATTTTTTTCATCTCCATTATTGTTTGGAGCAATTGGTATCGCGTTATTGTGTTATTTACTTTGGCAGTTTAGAAAGAAGAAATAAGATAGAATGAAGCTGTTTGAAATTATAAAATTTCGCTGGCCGGAAGTGGTTGTTGTTATTGCGTTTCAGGCTTGCTGTGCGTTTTTACTCAAGGATATTGGTCTGGGAACGGTACGGCCGGAAGAGTATTCCATGCGGATATTTTTTCTGGGCGTAGGGCTGGCGGCATTCAGCATTGTCGGCCAGATGATGTTCTGGGGATTTTTACGGACTACTGCGGTTACGGGTACGGCGCCGATTCAGCCGGGAATGCTGCTGTCTGTAGGACGATGGTTCTTTTGGAAACTGTTTCTTGTACAGGTTGTTCTATCTTTTATCCTGGTTACCATCGCTTCTCTCGTTCAGGTCTTCTTTAGTTCTATTCTGTATCACCGGCTGATACCGGAAAATCCTCCGGCCTGGCTGGAAATTATTTCGATACTGATTGGAGGGATTTTGTTGCTAAAACCGTTTTATTTTATTCCTGCGATTATTCTTGCCGGGGATTCTGGAGTGATGGAAGCAGTCCGCTATTTACGCCAGTTGGATTTGTTTCGGATGGGGCGATTTTTGCTGCTGGCGATTGGTGTTATCATATTAACGGGAGGTGTAGAATTTTTGGCTGCGTTCATACATCGTTCCAATGTGTTTTATTATCCTGTATCGGCGTTGCAGGCAATTTCGGTGTCGACGGGGCTGCTGGTTGTTTCTCTGGCGGCGGTAATCGAGGTGTGTAAATTAAAACCCAAATCTACAGAAGATAAATCTCAGGATGAGCAGACGAGCGTAGAATGATTGATTTTCGAGGACAATTTATCGTATTGGATGGCCCTGACGGCTGCGGCAAAACAACTCAGCAAAAGATGCTGTCCGCATGGATTCAAGAGCAGGGAGCCGAGGTGGTCTGTTTCCGCGATCCCGGTACGACATCCATTGGCGAACAAATCCGAAAAGTTCTGCTGGATCCGGGCAATGTCGGAATGGGTGATAATGTTGAGGTCTTGCTGTATATGGCCGCCCGGGCGCAACTGTGGAAAGAATGTATTGATTTTGCGTTAAAGCAGGGTAAGTGTGTTCTGATGGATCGCTGGTTGTCGAGTACCTGTGCTTATCAGGGTTACGCGGGCGGCTTTGGTATTGATAAAGTTGTACGGATTGCCGAACAGTCACTGGTGCGGGTCTGGCCGGATGTTACGGTGATTTTGGATGTGGATATAGAGACCGCTTCGGCTCGCATGAATCGGCCATTGGATCGAATGGAGCAAAAAGGTAATCACTACCATCAACAGGTGCGTCAGGGATTTCTGGACCTGTGCGGGCGGTATGGTGAAATCGTCCGAGTCGATGCAACGCAATCGCCAGACAATGTACAAGAACAAATCCGCTGGGTGATTCAAAGCCATTTTAACGGAACACAGCGATGACTCAGACAACCTTGACGCTTCAGCAAATTATCTGCCAGGATAAAGCCATTGGACGGATGCAGGGGGCATTCGCCGCGAATAAGATGGCGCACGCCTATATTTTTTCCGGCCCCGACGGTGTTGGCCGTGCGACCATGGCAAAAGCCTGGGGCAAGATGCTGTTGTGTCAAAACCGCATCACGCAGAAAAAGCCGGAAGGGGTCTTTTACGATAGTTGCGGAAAATGTCCATCGTGTCTTTTGTTTGACGGCGAAGGACATCCGGATTTTGTGTCGATTTATAAAGAATTGCTTTCTTATACGCGCGAAGGCAAAAATCGTAAGCCTCCGGTGGATATGCCGATTGATGTGATTCGTGAATTTTTGATTGAAAGACTGGCGTCCCGTCCACAGATGGGTGATTATGTGATCTATGTGGTTCACGAGGCTGAGAAATTAAATAATGCCGGGCAGAACGCATTGCTAAAGACCCTCGAGGAGCCGCCGGGATTTTGTGTGATTATTCTGCTCTGTACCAAAGCCGATATGCTGCTGCCGACGATTCATTCCCGTTGCCAGACGATAGGTTTTGGACCGATTGAAAAATCACAGATTGTTTCCAAACTTACGGAATGCGGCGTCGCCAAACCCGCGGCGGCATTCTGGGCGGGTTTCAGTGAAGGCTCCCTTGGGCAGGCAATAAACTGGGCAACGCTTGACTGCGGCGGGAAAACTGTCTATGATATTAAAAAAGATGTAATACAGAGATTATGTGATTTCCGCTTGGCCGATACCATTGAGCTGGCCGAATGGCTCGCGCAGGCGGCCAAAACAGTCAGTACTGCTCTTGGCAAGGTTTCCGGCAATGTCAGTACAACGGATGTGAACCGTCGTGGGCAAAAACTGGTCGTTCAAATGGTACTTTTGGCATTATCCGATGCGATGCGGGTTTCATTTGGTTTGCAGGAGGGAATTGTTAATGGCGATCAGCTTGCGGAAATAGGCAATCTTGCCGCTAAAATCGGCTCAGAACGGCTGTCGGAATTGGTTTTACGTGCCAATCAAAAGATACAATGGATCGACAGCAGCGTCAATGAAAAGCTGATTTTTGAGGGACTGTTGTTAAATGTCGCTGGTTTGGATATACTATCTGTTTCCTCTGTATAAAGAGAAGATAAGAAGTACTTGAATTGGATTTATAGAAAAGAGAATAGACAATGACTCAAATAGATAATACCGCCGCCAAGCCAAAGGCCCAGCCGAAAAAATTATTGCTGGTTCGTTTTGGGAAAATGGGCACGCTGGGCTGGTTCGAACATAATGAATCACATCTTCCACGGACAAAGCCTCATGTGGTAGTAAATACGTCCCGGGGTGTGGAATTGGGGCAATTAGTTGGCGCAATTAATTATAAAGGCGGGATGTTTCGAATTACCCCTGAACAGGCTGAAGAGTATTTTGGTCCCACGGAGACAGGGCAGCCGGTTGTCGCAGAGACGGGAACTTTTGTACGATTTGCCACGCCGGAAGATATTCGCGAGCAGCAGCATCTGGAGCTTTCAGCAGTTGAGGAGGCGAAAGCCTGTGAACGGCTGACACACGAAATGAATCTGCCGATGAAGATTGTCGAGGCGGAACATTTGTTTGGCGGGGAACGCATCGTTATCTATTTCACCAGCGAGGGTCGTGTTGATTTTCGTGAATTAGTCAAGCGGATGGCCAAAGAGTACCAGACGCGAATTGAGTTACGGCAAATTGGCTCACGTGATGAAGCCAAATTAGTTGGCGATTATGAAACCTGTGGACAGGAATGCTGCTGTAAACGCTATCTGAAAATTTTGGCCCCGGTAAATATGCGGATGGCAAAACTTCAGAAAGCGACGCTTGACCCGTCCAAAATCAGCGGACATTGCGGCAGACTCAAATGTTGTCTGCGTTATGAAGATGCGACATATCTGGAGTTGCGAGAAGGACTCCCGCGGAAAAATGATGTCATTAATACCCCGCAGGGACAGGGACGTGTCTTTGATGTGCAAATTTTGACGCAGCTTGTTGTTGTTCAGTTTGAGAATGGCGAGCGGCAGGCCTGGCCGGTTGAAGAACTGCGAGTATTTAATGGCGGTGCCCCGTCGGAGCCTGCGGGCGATAAAAAACAAAGTAATCCGGATGCGGCATTTGAGGATATTGCTCCAAGAATGGAATCCGTAGCTGAACCTCAGGAGGATATTGAAAAACAGGCTGATGAGGTATCTGCAGACCGGAAGGAAGAGCGGCCTGAGGATCAGGCGGTTAGTCCTCAGCTGCAGAACCAACCCCAAAATCGTTCTGAGGGAAACCGCAATCGCAATAAGAAATTCAAGCGGCGAAATAATAACAATCGCAATAATAATCCGAATCAACAAAATCAAAACCAAAATCAAAATCAAAATCAAAATAATCGCGATCGGAATCAGAATCAGAATCGGAATCAGAATCGCGGCAACAATAACAATAATCGCAACCGTAACAACGACGGACCTCGGCCGAATCCTCAATAATGGATGGAGGAGCACAAACAATGACGCGAAAACTGCTGGTTACATCCGCTTTGCCTTATGCGAACGGGCCTATTCACCTGGGGCATCTGGTCGAATATATCCAGACGGATATCTGGGTACGGTTTCAGAAATTATGCGGCAATGAATGCCATTATTTTTGTGCGGATGATACGCATGGTACGCCTATTATGATTCGTGCCAAAAATGAAGGCATTAAGCCTGAAGAGTTGATTGCCCGGATGCATAAGGAACATTTTCGTGATTTTTCAGCGTTTCATATCGCGTTTGACAATTACTATACGACGCATTCGCCTGAAAATAAACAGCTCAGCGAAATGATTTATCAGGGCGCCCAGGCCGCCGGTTCAATTGTTGAAAAACCGATCCAGCAGGCCTATGACGAGCATGAAAAAATGTGGCTTCCCGACCGGTTTATCAAGGGAACCTGTCCACGCTGCAAGGCCGAAAATCAATATGGCGATTCGTGTGATATTTGCGGGTCGCATTATGCGGCATCCGAATTGATCGATGCGGTCAGCGCCGTCAGCGGCAAACCGCCGGTGATGAAAGACAGCACGCACCTGTTTTTTCGGCTGTCTGACTATGCGGAACGGCTCAGGGAGTTATTTACTGCCGGGTATGTGCAGGATACGATAAAAAATAAACTGGAAGAATGGTTTGCCGAAGGACTCAAAGACTGGGATATCTCACGCGATGGGCCATATTTTGGTTTTCTGATTCCGGGACAAAAAGATAAGTATTTCTATGTCTGGCTGGATGCGCCGATTGGTTATATGGCGTCGGCGAAGAATTTCTGCGACCGCAATGGGATGGATTTTAACGCGATCTGGAATAGCGGTGACTATGAAATCTACCATTTTATCGGTAAAGATATTATGTATTTTCATGCGTTGTTCTGGCCGGCGCTGCTGATGGCGGCCAATCTCCGCAGGCCGGATAAATTGTTTGTTCACGGTTTTTTAACGGTGAATGGACAGAAAATGAGCAAGAGCAAGGGGACGTTTGTAAAGGCGCGGACGTATCTGGAACATCTTGATCCTGAGCCGCTGCGCTATTACTATGCCTCGAAATTGTCCGGCGATGTCGGCGATATCGATCTGAACCTGGACGACTTTATCAATCGTGTCAATTCGGATTTGGTTGGCAAGCTGGCAAATCTGGCCAGCCGCTGCGGGCCGATGATGACGAATAAATTGGGCGGGATGCTTGGACGGATTGACGCTGAAGGCAAGGACTTGCTGAATCTGCTGGTTGCCGCCAAAGACGAGATATTGTCCTGTTATGAAAAACTGGACTATGCCTCGGCGATTCGACGCATTGCCGGTTTGGCCGATTTCTGTAATAAGTACACCGAAGATAACCAGCCCTGGACGGTTATCAAGGCAGAGCCGGAAAAGGCCCGTGTAATACTGACGACGATTTTAAATGCGTCGCGTATATTGACGATTTATTTAAAGCCGGTACTTCCCGTCTTTGCTGAAAAGATAGAAAAATTTCTCAATATACAGCCGCAATGTTTTGCGGATATCGGGACGTTTTTGGAAGAACGTCCCATTCTCTCATTTATACGACTTGTAGAACGTGTGGAAAAAGAAAAGGTGGAAGCAATGATTGAACAAAGTAAACCCGCTGAGCAGACGGCGGCAGCCGTAGCGGCGACTGTAACCCCGGAACAAACACAACAGCCTATCGTGTGGGATGAACCGTTGACTCCGGAATGCACGATTGATGATTTTACAAAAATTGATTTACGGATTGCCAAAGTGGTCAAGGCGTCCGCAGTCGAAGGGGCGAACAAACTGCTGGCTTTGGAATTGGACTTGGGCGGTGTAACACGAAATGTTTTTGCGGGGATTGCAAAGGCGTACAAGCCTGAAGATTTGGTTGGACGACTGGTGGTATGCGTTGCAAATCTTAAACCCCGCCAGATGAAGTTTGGTCTGTCGGAAGGAATGGTTTGCGCGGCAGGTCCCGGCGGCGATCAGGTATTTCTGCTTGCGGTCGATAGCGGCGCCAAACCCGGCCAGAGAGTACATTAGGTCAATTTGGAATAGAATGATGGCCAAATTGAGTATTGAACAGGTTGCCCGTGAAGATGGGCGATATAATGTCAAGGCGCTGAAGTTTGTCTTTGAAGGTCTTGGCAAGACCCTCGAGAAACTCCGCCAGCAGGAAGATGTCGATCATCCCCGCCATATCAGTGGACAGGAGCTGGCATGGGGATTGGCCGATGTTGCAAAGAATCGCTGGGGCAGGCTGGCGATGATGGTGTTGTAGCGGTGGGGTATCAAGACAACGCGCGACTGGGGCGAGATTGTCTATCTGATGATCCAGTACGAATGGATGACCTCGCAGGAAAACGACCGACTTGAAGATTTTGATAATGTCTATGATTTTCACACGGTGTTTGAAAAGAATTACCAGGTAGAAATCAGGTAGTATGAGAATTATCCTAACCTAATATTTCCAGAATAACTCGCTTAAAAGCTTCTTTGCCGTTTTGCAGTTGTTCGACCTCGATATATTCATTTGGTTTGTGGCACATTTGCGGATTGCCGGGGCCGAAAATCAGTACCGGAGCATTTAGCTTGGCAAACCACGGGCCATCGGTGGTAAAACCGACTGCCTTGGTCTCGTCTGTTCCTACGGCCTTGCAGACCGCTTTTACAAATGGGGAATCTGTCGAGGTTTCCAGTCCGCCGACTGAGCGTACAATTTTCAGACTTGCTTTGAAGTCTTTGTCCCGCCTGCCAAGCAGTTCGAATATTCGCTGCACATCCTGAATAACCGCGTCATGACTTTGTCCCGGAAGAGTACGGATATCAATCTGTACAGAACACCGATCCGGCACGACATTAGTTGCCTGTCCGCCTGTGATGGTATTGATACTTGTACTGCATCCGCCGAGCAGTGGGTGCGGCTGATGGGGGATTTGATAAATTTTGAATGCCGATATAAAAGCCATTATTTTTTCGATGGCGTTAACACCCAGATGCGGCATTGAACCGTGAGCAGTTTTGCCGATGGCGGTAATTTCCAGCCATAATATGCCGCGATGGGCTCGCACAACATCAAGATTTGTTGGTTCTGGAATAATGATACCCGCAAGCGGGCCCAGTTCTTTTCCGGTTGTTTCCAAAAATCGTTTTGCCCCACAACTATCGGTTTCTTCGCTGGCGGTGGCCGCAAAAATTACATCTCCGGCAAGCGGGATATTGGCCTGTTTGATTTCCACAAGTGCTTCGGCGACGGCAGCCAGCCCTCCGAGCATATCGGTTGCCCCTCGTCCCCAGATTTTGCCGTCTTTTTCAATTCCTTCAAAAGCGGGGGTTTGCCATGTTTCCAATCCCTGTGGGACCACATCCAGATGGCCTGCAAATAATAGCCCGGGTTTCTTTCCACTCCCGCTTAATCGGGCGGTGAAGTTGGCATTTTTTGTGTTCCAATTGTCAACATAAGTCTCTATTTTAAATAGGCTTAAATATTTTTTTAGTGCTTCAGCGGTCTGTTCTTCTCCGCGTTCAGTCGTGGGTGCTGTTTGAATGAGTTGTTTTAATAAGTCGTTTATCATGCGGACATTATAGCGAATCAATATTTTAAAACAAGAGTTTTTTTGTAAACAATACAGCAGCAGCATTTGCGGTGATTGTCAGTTTTTACCTTGATAATTCTTTCTGGATTACTATAATAATATCTTGCTATCGCGTATTGTCATGAAGAAGGCGTATAGTATCTTAAGAGACAGGAGAATAAAAGATTTGTCTAAAGTAGAGTTAAAAGATATTCTAACTAAAGATTTGTTCAAGCGGATCGAGACGTCTTTTAAGGCTAATTATCAACTCCCCCTTGAGATTGCGGGCATAGATGGTAATGAACTGCCAAGTTTTTGTTCGACAAGTTGTCACCCCCGTTACTGTCGGTTGATTCGCGCTTCGCGTATCGGAGCAGCGCGATGTCGTCAAGACCGCTTTCGAAGTATGAATATCGCAATGGAAACTGGGCAGCCGTATATTTGTCTGTGTCATGCTGGAATTGTACTGGTTTGTGTGCCGATTATGGATGGGGAATTGCCGCTGGGAGGGTTATTTTTCGGTAAATGTTTATGGGAAAAGCCGGATGAGCTGTTTGGGACGGAGCTGGCCAAGCGACTTCGCGGATTGCGATATGATTTTATCCATTTACAGAATGCTGCCGGCGAGTTACCGGTTGTGTCCGCTCGCCGAATTCACGAGGCGGCGGAATTTCTCTTCGTTTTGCTTTATCAAACAGCGGAACTGGACCCCCGAGTGGTACATTGGCGCCGCCAAAAGACCCAGCAGCAATCCAGCATTAGTGAAATCATACAAGAGACCAAGAAAATTGGTTCCGATGAGCCGTACCCATACGAATCCGAGCGTGAATTGATTGCCAAGGTGAAAATTGGCGACCGGACCGGCGCCAAGGAAATTCTTAATAATCTGCTGGGTGCGATTCTGTTTCATAGTCCTGGAGACATGAATATTCTCAAAGCAAGGTTGGTGGAACTACTGAGTGTTTTAAGCAGGGCGGCAACACAGGGCGGCGTCGATATTCATATCCTACTGAATAAAAATCTTGACTATATCAATAAAGTGCTGACCATTGACAACCAGGATGATCTATGCGCCTGGATTAGCCGGGCGCTGGATGATTTTATTGAAAGTGTATATTCGTGTCAGGATGCCCGTAAGATGGGGCAGCTTCGCCCCGCAATTGAGTATATGGAGCAGAATTTTGATCGGCCGATTTCGCTGGCGGATGTTGCACATAGTGCACACTTGAGTGTTTCCCGGCTGGCTCATTTATTTCGGGAACAGATGGGTATTACGCTGATTGATTATCTTACCAATGTGCGTATTAATGCAGCCAAGCGTTTTCTGCTGAAAAGTGATATGAATTGTACGCGGATATGCTTTCAGGTTGGGTATAACAACCAGAGCTATTTTACCCGTACTTTTAAGCAGATCACGGGAATGACGCCGCGCCAATTCAAGCAGGCCAATAAACGAAGTAATGAATTGTCGGCCTGATTGATTTTATTTGGCTTTGCTCAGTTTCGGTTCCGGCTCATTGGGTGATATAAAATTTGTATTTTCAAGATGATGTTTTTCAGATTCCGTCATGGTTGGTTCATTGATAATCGACGGAGTAATGAAGATGACCAATTCGCTGTTGACCGTGCTTTCTCCGCGAAACTTAAACAGAAAACCAAGCAGAGGGAGGTCGCCCAGAAGCGGGATTTTATTGACCTGTGTGTTTACATCCTGTTTTTTCAAGCCGCCGATAACTACGGTCTGTTGGTCCTTGATCAGGGCAGTTGTGGTGGTTTCGCGTTTAGCGACAATGGGTTGTGCGGAAACGCCGGTGCTGCCTGTGGCAAGAACATCGCCGGTACGGACACTAAACACGGGATTCAAAATCAGTCGGATCAGACCTTCGCGTGTCAGGTGGGGGGTAACTCTTAATTCAACGCCTACATCGCGAAATTGAGTGGTGCCGATATTGCCGCCGCCGCTGGTTTCGGTCAATTCCTGATATGGAATCTGCTCGACGATTTTGATTTCAGCCTGTTGGTTATCGAGTACCATAATCCGTGGATTGGCCAGCAGTTTGGCGCGGATGTCTTCCTGTTCGGCACGCAAGAGGGCGTCAATATTGATATTCTCATCCATGTAACCAAACCGCAGCAGACCATCCGTATTATCGGCTTTGTTAACGTTGCCTGAAAATGCGCCGGTTGTGAAAGGGTCGGTTACCGATTCAAATGGGCTGGTATCGGTAGGCAGGCCGTTAATCACGTTACCGAGGGTGCCGACTTCATTACCGAGCGAGCCGCCACCATCAGGCGGGTTGCCATAGCTGGTGGTTGTTCCGGCATTCCACTGAACGCCCAAGTCAAGGCGGTCTTTGGATGAGACATCGTAGATTCTGGCTTCGACCATAATTTGTGGAGTAACACGGTCGATTTCTTCGATGAATGAATTCATGGCGTTGATCTTGCTTTCAACATCGGTTACAATGATGTTACTGGTTCCCGGGTTGGAGGAAATAGAACCTTCTTGTGAGATGAACTTCTTAAGCGACTCTTCTACTTCTTTGACATTCGCATATGTAATGCGATAGACGCGGCTGAGCAATTTTTCTCGCGCTTCCAAAATTTCATCTTTTGGCACAATACGGATCATATTTTGTGTCGCAATATAGGCGTAACCCTGTGAGGCAAGGATGTTTTCGAGCGCTTCTTCCAGAGGTACTTCGGTCAATGTGGCGGTTACCATGCCTGTGACCTTGGGACTTTTAATGATGTCCACATTTGCCTGCTTGGCCAGAATCAGAAGCACATCATCAATGGGTGTATCCTTGAAGTCAACACTGACTTCCTGCTGCATTCGCTGTTGAACTGGAGTTAGAAGTTCTGTCTTTGGGGCGGATTCTTCGGCGACGACAGAGCATGGTAATATCGTCAGGGCAATAAGGCTTATCCAGCTTCTTAGTATAATTTGTCTCATATTCATATCCTTTCCTGTCCCGAAACAGGATGTCCTGTCCTGTCGGGTAAAATACATACGATTTCTTATCTTTCAACCTGTTGCTTCCAGTGTTTTCCATCTTTTTCGAATTCGACAAAATCTTTTGTGATTTTAGTAACTTTGACTCCCGCAATTATGTCGCCCTGGCAGACAATCTGGCCCGAGACGATTGCGGTTGGCCTGGTTTCTGTGTAAACGATTCCGCGTACAAGAAGAGAACTTGTTGTTTCAGAACCGGTTGAAGTTCTGACTGCGGAAAATTTCATTGGGTCCCGCAGGGTCGCCGGATAAGGTTCCGGAGTTTTCCATGTGTTTACTCCCGTATTTTCAGAAGGGATTTCCGAAGCAGGTGCGGCTTGTGTTTTGGATGAATCCGCTGCGACGGCAGTGGAGGGGGTACTGCCGAAGGAGAAAATCAACACTCCGACAAAAACCGCTGCAAGGACCGCAACCAGCAGAGTCATTTTTTTCTGCTGTTTATTGCTGTTGTTTTTGGATTTATTTTGAAAAAAACGGCTTTTAACGATATTTATCGCCTGCTTTGGGGTTATTGTATTTTTAACCAAAGCCGGTTTGCAAACGGGTTGCGGACGAAGTCCGGCAGGGTTGCATACGGCGGCAGTTGTGCTGATGCTGCAGTTGACTGTGGACAGTTCAGCAGTAGGAGACGGTACGAAAGATTGAACCGCCGGGCTAACGGCCGGACTTATCGTATTATTGGGTGTCGAATCTGCACCGTCAAATATAAACGCAATTTTCTTCTGTAATCCTGACTTTTTCATAGGTTAGTTCTTCCGAAAGGGCGATATATTCAGCAGCTCCACTGCTGTGTTTATCATAAGTTAAAACCGGTTGTCCGGCACTGGGAGCTTCGGCTAATCGAACATTACGATGGATAACTGTTTGTAATACCTGATCTTTAAAGTATGACCTCATTTGCTGTTCGACGTCCTGTGATAGCAATGTACGTTTTTCATACATCGTCAGAAGGATGCCGGCTATCTGCAATTGAAGATTAAAACGAGTTCTTACAATCTCGACGGTTTCCAGCATTTGCCGTAAGCCTTCGATAGCGTAATAATGAGTCTGTACTGGAATTAGGATATCCGATGCTGCGACAATAGCGTTGAGTGTCAGGATACTCAGTGAAGGAGAACAGTCAATAATGCACCAATCAAAGATGCCCTGGATCGCATCGAGTTTGCTGCGCAGGACATATTCCCGACCATGCGCCTGGGAAAGATACGCTTCGGCTCCGCTAAGTAAGACATTGCCCGGAGCCAGAATGAGATTATCAATTGCAGTGGTCAAAAAAATCTGATCCATCCCAACGATCGGTTTAATCAGGACATCAAAAATGGTGCGTTCCAGTTTGTCCGGCGTTATGCCCAGTCCCAGTGTGGCATGGCCTTGCGGGTCAAGATCAATCAGCAGGGTTTTCATGCCCCGCATAGCCAGCGCCGCCGCGAGATTTACAGCCGTTGTTGTTTTGCCGCAGCCGCCTTTTTGATTTGCAATTGCTATTGTTCGCATGGTTATATCCCTATTTTACGCTTATGTCCTGAGACGGAGCGGCATCTTCTGTGTTTATCGATTTTTCAGGTTGAGGCGATTGGGTCGATACCGTGAATTCCATTGGATTTGTATCAATTAGATATGAAATCAAAAGTCGAACGGTTGGATTTTCAGTTGTTTGAGCATTTCGCTGTATTTCCGCGGATTCGATAAAAATTACAGGCTTATTGCGTTCAAGGGCGTTGATGTATGCCGCACATTGATTGAAAGGTCCGGAAAAAGTCAATTCAAGCCAGGCCTCGGTAATGCCGGATTTTTTGGGGTCATCGAATGTTGGAGGCAATTCGCGCGTCTTGACGGAAAAGTCGGCCAGGCTCTGTTGTGCGGCCAGTTGGCTAATCAATACGGTCAACTTGGACGCAGCGTCGGCGCCGATCATAAATTGGTTCAGGTTTTGTGTTGCTTTTTCCATCCGTTCCTGAATATGCAGTTTAGTTTCAGGGCGGTGAGCTTTTTGGGCCAGTTCATGGTCTTCTGTTGCGGTCTGCATAGTCTGTTGCAGCGTAGCCATCAGTCTTCCTTGCGGTCCGAGGATCAGGAGATAGAGCAATACGGATATTGCCAGCCAGACTCCCCATACGCCGGCGACGGCCAGTCCATATTTCTGCAGCAACGATTTGGGTAATCGAGATTTCATAGTCATATCATTTCTGCTCTTTGAGATTACACTCAATTTCATAAAACGCACAATTCTGTTCATCCAGTGATCCATTGCTTCGCGATACAATCTGAATATCGTTAAACCATCCTGAAAGCGATTGGGCGTTGCGCAGCGACTGAACATATTGTTCAGCGGATTGATCTGTATCGAGATTGGCGATGCCGCCGACAACCAGTTTTAGTTTTCGCTGGATACAGAGAACATATTCATCAGTACCTGTTTTTTTATTGAATTCTTTTTTTCGCTGTTCAGTTCTGGCTAAATCGATCTTGGTAATGGTCAGGTTGTCCGGTAAAATTGTAATTAATTGTACCAGAAATGGAGTTGTTTGTATTCGATGCCCAAGGACTTTATTGATATCATTGAGTCGTTGTTCAGCAACGGCGATATGCTTGTTGGCAGTTTTTAAATGCTTTAAATCGTCTATAAATATTGCAGCTTTTCTCTGGCTGTCTTCAATGATATGCTGCCGTGTTTGAATCATTGTATGGTTTTGAAAACAGCAAACGGCCATTACGGCGGTTGCCATCAGCGGAATCACCAGCGGCACAGCGGCAATCGCTACGACGATAGGTCTGCTTTTTGCAGGCAGCCCTTTTCCTTTAAGTAGATCAATTGTGAACATAGTTTATCGACCTCATTGCAAGCCCGGCGGCAACAGTCATTGCCGGTCCGAATTGGTTGAAGATATCCTGGACGTCGCCGCTGTCCGGGTATCGGATGATTGCGGCGGGATTAAATACGGTACATTCGACAGGCAAATGATGCTGCATTAGATGCACAAATGGCTGATAGAGCGAAAAGCCGCCGCATAAATATAAACGACAGACCTTGTTGGAATTGTTCTGAAGTGAATAAAATCGCAGGGTTTCAATTGTGTCGGCGATGAATTTTGTCGCAGCGTTTTTTAACTCCGCACTCAGGCTGCTGTCGTCAGGGATACTATTGTCAGCCAGGTTTCTTCTGACTTCTGCGATTGATTTCTGTGTTTTTAGAGAAACCATTGACAATATTTGTTGAGCTGACCCGGAAAGTGTCCGTACAAAAGGTACGCCGTCGCTGCCGAGAATCGTCATTGTGATTGCGGTATGCCCAACATCCAGGGCCGCAATACTCTCTGTTGTCTGGTTCTCAGGGAGTTGGCTGATGCAATTTAAGATTGCCAGGCTATCCATATCCATCAAAACTGTTTTGACCTGGGCCTGTTGTGACAGCCGCACTTTTTGAGCGATGGTATCCTGAAGTCCGGCGACAAAAAATCCTTTTCGTGCCTGTTTTACATTTTGCCCGGTCGGCTGGATATCGGATAATAGTTGATAATCAATAGCGCTGTTGGAAATGTCAAGTGCGCAGGTTTGCTGGGCTTCAAGTGTGACAGCCTGCTCGATTGCTTCATCAGGCAATGGAGGGAATGTAAATCCACGCACGGATGCGGCCTGTCCTGAAATACCGCAAACAACGTTGCGGGGGGTTGTTGCACCGGCTTTTTTGAAACAGTCACGGATAGCCCTTAACATATTTTCTTCACACAGCGAGGGGTCCTGGGCAGGTTCGACAATGCTATAAGCTGCAGAGGCGGCGATCCAGCCCTGAGCATCTTTCTGCAGGGCAACCAGTTTGACTGAACCGGTTCCAATGTCGAGTCCTGTCAATCCCGCCTGTTTATGGTCAAATAAGTTATCGAGCAAATTCATTCGTCAAACCTTTCAATATCGACCTTATTATCGGTCGCAACGAGTCTATCTGACCGCTTGATAACAAAAAAAAAAAAAAATATCGGGAGG
>CAYTHV010000016.1:0-33897 GCA_964437685.1 uncultured Pirellulales bacterium | reverse complement strand
TTTGGGAGAACAGGACGAGCGGCAATCAAGACGGTGGTTTTTCTTGATCCCAACAGTTCCTATGCCGCGGCAGGGGGACTATTCTTCGTTGAGATGAGTGTGGATTTCCGTAAAGAAAATCGTCAGTGGACGGTCGCCGGAGCTGAGGTCGAAACGATCAATAATGACCGCGTCAATTGGAAAGTCGCACAATAGATTTTAAGTGCATCAGTCACTATTGTCCAGGAATAAGGTTTTGGATAATAGCGTACTTGATTATAAATTTAAAAATATTCAATTCCAAAATACCTAAATTTTCGTCGCAAAATCAGTACATATACTGATGTTTGTTCATTCCATTGTGGGTAGAATATTCTGCTTAAGGATGTATAAAGGAGAACGGCAATGGATTATGCCGTGTCATCTCGTTGGTTTTTGTATGGTGACGGCGAGACTGCATACGATCCCGTCTTGATGTGCAATTCTATGATCATTTTTCCTGATTCGTCAGAGGTTTGCGTCTTGACAGACGACATTTTGATTCCAACTCGATTTAGCCAATCCTCCTGAAAGTGTTTTTCTGGGTAAGCCAAAATGTTCCAGTTAAAATAGGTAGTTTAAATTTGAGAAGGGAGAAAAAAATGAGAACGGAAAGAAATGCTATTCAAAAAATCGTTTTTTGCATTTTTATGGCAATTTTTGTCGGCAGGGCGTTGGGAACAACGTACTATGTTGACGCAGCCAAACCGGCGGGCGGAGATGGATTAACGTGGACGACGGCATTTAATAATATTCAGGACGCCATTACCGCGTCGAATCCCATCTGGATCGTCTGTACTGCGCCGGTTGACAGGATCTGGGTTAAACAGGGTACGTACGCATTGACCGCCGAGCTTGCTGTGGCAAGTGCGGATATGCTGTACGGAGGATTTCCATCATCCATAGCTGAGCCTGTCTGGGATGATCGCAGTTGGAGAACCTATCAAACCATCATTGACGGCGGAGATTCTGTTCGTTGCGTCCGAATCAGCGGTTATTCGGTTTTGGATGGGTTTATCATTCAAAACGGCAGTGCAAGCTCCGGGGCGGGCATTTATGTCGATGCAACACCGCGGGATTGCGGGATTACCGGTTATCTGACGCCGTATGTTCAAAATTGCTGGATTCGCTACAATACTGCTTCGACTGGCGCTGGGGCGGGGCTGTACGATAATGAATCTGACGTTCATGTGCGGTATTGTGAATTTTCGGATAATTCCGGTTCGGCAGGGGGAGCGATCTATCAGTTGAACAGCGGTACCGAGATTACCCGATGTATTTTTCATAATAATACGTCTACGGCAGCCGGTTCGCTTGGCGGCGGCGCTATCGGCGGGTATGGGCATAATGCAACGACGGGTAAATATGTAACGATGACGAACTGTTTATTTTACAGCAATGTTTCCGGCAGTTGGGGTGGAGCCATCGCGGGTAACCAGATGTATCCGACCATTACGAACTGTACGTTTTCAAATAATGAGGCGGATATCAGCGGCGGCGCGTTTTTCGGCAATACCAATTCCGAAGCGCCGCGGTTTCGCAATTGTATCTGCTGGGGCGACAGTCCGGAGGAATTGTCTATTGTGACGGCCAGTACTTATCTGGATGTCAGTTACAGCAATATTGAGGGCGGCTGGACAGGGCTGGGATCAGACAACATCAATCAGAATCCGCTGTTTGTGAGCGGAGTCAACTATCATCTGAAGATGGGCAGCCCGTCCATTGATACGGGCAGTAACGGCTATGCACCAAGCAACGACCTAGTTGACCAGACTCGTCCTTTGGACGGCGATAACGACGGAACGTCAATCGCGGATATGGGAGCTTATGAAGAGGTCTATCGGCATGTCGATTTGATCGTGCAATCCATGGTTACCGATCCAAAATATCCACGTGCCGGGCAGCCGACAACGGTCACTGTTTCGGTTTTCAATCAGGGTACAACGAATGCCTCGTCGTTTTATCTGGACTGGTACGCGAATCGAGCAATTCCGCCAACATTGTACCAATATGGAGATCGATATCAGCAGTTTGCTTCACTGGCAAGCGGGGCGACGGGTACGATGGTCAAAACCTATTCGTACAGCAGCGCAGGGACTTACTCAATGTATGCGCAGGCGGATACGGATCAGCAGGTTGAAGAATATAATGAAGGGAATAATGTGTTCGGGCCGCAGAGCGTCAAGGTGATCAAGGGAGATTTACTGAATTTTGATACGCAGGAAGAAACACATAATGCTGCCCACTGGTTTGGCGGCGACGACCGTACGGCATATAAACCGCGAAATGTGGGTGTTGGACAAAGTGTTATCCTGGCACGCGAGGCGTGGGTCCAGTCCGCGGGATTTCAGTTTGCCAGCCGATTTGATTACGATGATAACCCGGATGGATTTGGGCACACTGTTCGGTTGTATTTGAATGTGCGAAATCAATCCGGAGTCATTCTCCGAACGGTGTATCAGGATGTTCCGGCCTCCTTTGAGGGTGGTTGGGTGATGTTCTCCTTTGGCGGCACGGACCTCTGGCTTAATGCTGAAGAAGAGTATATTTTTACCTGTTATCTATATAAGGGAGAGACGATTGAATTGAATTCTTCCGCCTATGCTCGATCCGATAATCCATGGCCGCTGTGCAGTGGGTATTCCTGTACGGTTTCGGATAGTCCTGCGGATATGACAACCTGGGCCAACTGGAGCAAGAGTACAACATGGGATTATAATTTCCGGATTACTGGTCAGTATGCCGAACCCTATCCGGGAGACTTAAACAGCGATTGGATGGTGACGCTTGATGATGCGATTATCCTGGCGGAAAACTGGCTCCGACAGGATTGCCTGATGCTGGATTGGTGTGTCGGCTGTGATCTGAATTGGAGTACCGCGGTCGATTTGATTGATTTTTCCGCGCTATCCGCGTACTGGCAGGAGACGTATCCCGTGCCGACCTATGCCGAATTGGACTTTGATATGATCGAGGCCATTGAAAGTTATGGTCATATGAGCGGGGCGAATATTGATAGTTCCGATGGGGATGAGTTTAATCCCGGAACCTATTTTGTCTATAAGACCTCACAGAGCCGACTGGGTAAATTCCTTGTGGAAAACTGGGAACCGGGCGCACTGACGAATAATCAATTGACGATTGCCTGGGTGACATACAATACAGATGGTTCAGTGTATTCGTCTGGCAGCGGTCTTATCATTCGCGGCACATACAGTTGCGACCTTGATCTTGGGGTGGAAACCTCGACCGACAGAGACTTTGCCTGGGTTCAGTCCACCTCGACGACACGATATCTTGATCCAACCAATGCTGCGACGTTCAAGTTGATTTATCGTGTGCCTTAAATAGCTTTTATTGAAAGGGAAAATGAATGAAAAATATACGACGGTTTTTTGTTTTGGAATGTATTGTTGCTGTTTCTGCGGCGTATGGCGATTTTCCGCTGCTTTCCAATACGTCCGCTGAGAAAAATTATGATGTGGTCTTCAATTCGCAGCAAAATGAATTTTTTGTCGCCTATTCTGTCGGCGGATATTCAATGCTGCATCGCGTCAGTTCTGTTGGCGCGCTGCTCGGCTCCCAGATTTATCCCTGGAGCATTATCGTTACCGATCAGATTGCCCTTGCCTACAATCCCCATCTCGATGAGTATCTGGCGGTAACCTATGACAACGGCGCCTCAACGATTCTGCCCGGCGTGATCGCCCTGAGGCTCAATTCCGCGGGCGTCGCCGTCGGTTCCTTGATTCGCGTGATGTACGGTACGATCCATTATACTGCCGACACCTCACGGTATTTCCGCATCGCCTTTAATTCTACTGCCAATGAGTATCTGGTTACGGCACAAATGAATATGGGCGGGGGGTATGGTGACGTGTTTGCCCAGCGGCTTTCTGAAACGGGCGTACTGCTCGGCTCGCCCGTTAATTTGACCAACAATCCGACGCTGCTTACTGGCCATGCTCTTGCCTATGCTCCTATCATTGACCGCGACACTCCGACCGGACGTTATCTGTTCGCCTGCAACGGTATTCTCTATATGCTCAACTCAGACGGCAATATCATTTCTGTTGTCTACGACCCTGAGCATGATATCTGGTATCAGGCAATTCCTTTCAGTTGGGGCAACAATGTCGGCGCAGTCTATCACCCCGATATTGCCTATGGACAAATTGGCGATCAAAAGCTCTTTCTGGTTGTCTGGGGTGACTACAACAACACAGACCCTTACAATTCCTCCCAGCAATGGACCGGCATATGGGGTAATTATGTTGATGCCCAAAAGCTCTATTACACCATTTCCGAACCTGTTTTGGACACGACCTTTCCCATCTCGGCCATCTGTGCGCACTGGGCCAATACCGGCGGTTCCAATTGGTGGATGCCCAGAGTGCAGTTTAGCTCTGCCCAGTCCAGCTTCTTTGTCGTCTGGCGGGAGACGGCCGCTGACAATTCCTGCAACGATACGACCCTCTATCATATTCGCGGCAATCGGGTGGACTATCTGTATCTCTATCCTCCGTATAAAAATGCCGTCATCTCCTATGCCTCCGGCACATGGCCCGGTGTTCAGGAGCCGCAGGTTCCGGCATTGGCGATTACCCCATCCGGGAAAATTCTGGTCACCTGGGACGACAACCGTAATTCCGGCGCCGGAAAGGAGCGGGATATTTACGCCAATTTCTGGACGGGATTGACCAATGACGTCTGTGCCAATGCCCTGTCCGTAACCGAAGGCCAGACTTTAGGCACACTGATGGGCGCCACCCTCGATGGCAGTTCCGGCTGTGGCGGCGAAAGCCAGCCTGATGTGTGGTACAGCTACACCGCACCCACTGCAGGTACTGTCCAAATCGACACCTGCGGCACGAATGATCTTGGCGGTACAGACCAGGGAACCGATACCATTCTTTCAGTCCATAGCGGTTGCCCCGGCACTACGGCAAATCAGCTTGCCTGTAACGACGACAGCGCCTCCGGTAATGTTCCTTTGGCATGCAGTGAAACCGACATCGGCGGCACTCGCCGCGATTCCGCTCTGTCGTTGTCGATGAGCCAGGGACAAACTATCCTGATTCGGATTACCAAATACAGCGGGGCACAGTTGGGCAGCTTTTTCCTGAATATTGCGATGCAGCCGGCCAATGATGAATGTGCCGGCGCATTGCCGATGGTTGAGGGCAGTTACAGCTTCAATAATTCTTATGCCTCCACCAATGGTCCGACCGATCCGACTATTTGCTCTGGCAAGACCATCTATTCCGACCTCTGGTATAGCTATTACCCCACCTGCACCGGAACTGCAACGGTCAGCCTTTGCGGCAGTTCGTTTGATACGATGCTGGCGGTATATAATGCCGTCTGTCCCACAAGCGCCGATCAGGCGTTGGCCTGCAATGATGATTTCTGCGGTTCCTCATCACAGGTAACTTTTTCCGCTCTCTATGGCAGAAGCTATCTGATTCGCCTTGGCAGCTATAATATCAGCGCCAAAGGACAGGGACAACTGACGGTATTTATTAATCCCGCTGATTTAAATGTGGATTGTAAAGTCGATTTGGCCGACCTTCGCTACCTGGCGGCAAATTGGATGCAAACCGGCTGCGTCATCCCCACTTGGTGCGGGCTGGCGGATATCAACCATGACGGCACAGCGGATATGGCCGATCTATCAGTCATTATTAGCCATTGGCTGGAATAAATGCGGTTTTAGGCTGACCAAAGTGTTTTAAATGCGGCGAATGTCGTTTTCGTTTCCCGCAGGGGGGATTTTTTGGAAATTATAACAAGTCTTATCCTATCCTATTTGTGCACTTTGTTCTTTGGAATTGATTGGACAATTTTCCTGTATTTAATATAATACCCCCTTATTTTGTCGGGTTTTAAATGCTGTTTAACAAGAAAGAAAACGATGTTTACGTCTAAAGCGATTCGCGGGTCATTTATTGAGTTTTTTCAGCAGCAGGGGCATACCTTTGTCCCCAGTTGGCCGGTCGTGCCGGTTGGCGATGAGACGCTGCTATTTACCAACGCCGGGATGAACCAGTTCAAGGACATTTTCCTTGGACATTCGCAACCCAAGTGGAAGCGTGCCGCCAACAGCCAAAAGTGCATTCGTGTCAGCGGTAAGCACAATGACCTCGAAGAAGTGGGTTTGGATACCTATCACCATACGTTTTTTGAAATGCTGGGTAACTGGTCGTTCGGCGATTACTTCAAAGCCGAGGCTATTGAATGGGCATGGAAGCTTTTGACCGAGGTTTATGGCATCAAGGCTGAAAAGCTTTGGGCGACGGTTTTTGCCGGCGACCAAAAAGACAATTCGCAGCCGGATAATGAAGCGGCAGAGCTGTGGGCCAAACTGACATCCTTGCCGAAAGAAAAGGTTCTCTTTTGCGGCAAAAAAGATAATTTTTGGGAAATGGGAGCCAGCGGCCCGTGCGGTCCGTGCAGCGAAATCCATATTGATTTAGGTCCTGACCGCTGCGATATGAAGCACATCCCCGGCCACGTCTGCAAAGTCAATGGCGGCTGTTCGCGGTTTATGGAATTGTGGAATCTGGTTTTCATTCAATACAACCGCAAGGCGGATGGCTCACTGGAGCGGCTCAAGGCCAATTATATCGATACCGGTGCAGGTCTGGAGCGAGTTTGCTCCGTGCTGCAAAATAAGACCAGCAATTACGACACTGATCTGTTTATGCCGATTATTGCTGCGGTACAGGATATTACGGGTAAGAAATATACATCCCAGCTTGGCAACAAGATGGACAATGCTTTCCGCGTGATTGCCGACCATATTCGCACGCTAACCTTTTCGATTACCGATGGCGTATCGCCCTCGAATGACGGGCGCGGTTATGTAATTCGGAGGCTTTTGCGCAGGGCGGCGCGATTCGGCCGCAATCTTGGAGCAACCGAACCGTTTATGTATAAACTGGTGCCCACGCTGGTCAGCGAAATGGGACAGGCGTTTCCGGAACTGAATGGCCGTGCGGAATTTGTTGCTGGCGTGATTCAGTCCGAAGAGGCCTCTTTCGGCAGGACACTGGATCGCGGGTTGGAGTTATTCGCGGCGGCAGCGGAAAAAGTTGAAAAAATTGATGGCAAGACCATCTCCGGCGAAGATGCGTTCCAGCTTTATGACACCTTTGGTTTCCCGCTGGATTTGACCGAGCTGATGGCTCGCGAGCGTGGGCTGAAAGTTGATTCGGAAATGTTTGTTAAGCTCATGGATCAGCAGCGTCAGCGTGCCCGTGCCGCACAAAAAGGCGTTTCGCTGGCTGCGGGGCTTTCCAATGTGCAGCTTCCGGCAACGGATGATGCCGCCAAGTATGACACCGATACCTGCCGGGCAAAAGTTCTCGGCTGGGTTACGCAGGAAGGTTTCACCCGCGCCGGTTCATTTGAAGATACCAATCAGGATATTGCTCTTGTTCTGGATAAAACCTGTTTCTATGCCGAATCCGGCGGGCAGGTTGGCGATGAAGGATTTATCAAAGGCGACAACTGGGAATTTATTGTCGAAGATACGGAAAAGATCGGTAACTGCATCCTGCATAAAGGCAATCTCCACAGCGGCGTTATGGGTGTCAATGATGAAGTGGAAGTGCTCGTCCACCGCAATCGTCAGGCCAGCAGGAAGAATCATACCGCCACGCATCTTCTGCAATGGGCTTTGCAGAAGACTCTCGGCGATGCCGTCAAGCAACAGGGCAGCGCCGTCTGTCCCGATTATCTGCGGTTCGATTTCACCTGGCCTAAAGCGGTAACCAGGGAACAAATCGCCGAGGTGCAGAAATTAGTCAATGAGAAAATTTCCGCCGCCGAACCGGTAACCTGTATCGCACTGCCGATAGAGCAGGCAAAGAAACTCGGCGCGATGGCGCTGTTCGGCGAAAAATATGGCGATGTGGTACGCGTGATTGCGGTTGGCGCATCCGACAAAGACCATCTCAACGAGGCATTCAGCAAGGAATTCTGCGGCGGAACCCACGTCGGCAATACTTCCGAAATTGGCGGTTTTGCGATCCTCAAAGAAGAAAGCGTCTCGGCGGGTGTAAGGCGAATTACGGCCCTGACCGGAATGAAGCTGGTTGAACACCTGATGAGCCGCAGCGAAGTTGTTGATGAATTGGTTGGAATGCTCAAAGCTCCGGCAGATCAAATTGCCGCACGCGTTGGCAAGCTGATGGAAGATAATAAGAGCCTGGCAAAGCAGCTTAAAAGCGGGGCGGCAGCCGTTGCCTCCGCTCAGGTTTCCGGCGACGACCTGCTGGCCAAATCGCAAAAGGTTGGAGCTGTTGCTGTGGTATGTGAACAAATCCCGCCGGTCAACGTTGATCAGGCGCGAGGCTTAATCGATAGTCTTCGAGCCAAAGCCGGTTCAGCGGTTGTCGTGCTGGTAATGTCCGATGGCGATGATAAGGTAATGCTCTTTGCCGGTGTAACCGATGACCTGATTAAGAAAATCTCGGCAGGCGATATCGTCAAGCAAATCGCCCCGATAGTCGGCGGCGGCGGCGGCGGACGTCCTCAGTTCGCCCAGGCCGGCGGCAAAGACCCGTCAAAAATCAGTGACGCGATCGCTGCGGCAAAAACTCTGATTAGCGGTAGGCTTAGTTAAAAAATTGCAGGGGGCGGGTTTTAAGCCCGCCCTTTTTTAAACCTCACATAAGTGATGGGTTACGATTTGGGCAATTCCGTGCAGGAGAGCCAATTTTTTATTTAGAAGATTGGTTTGTATTTCATTAGAAATGGGGCTTGGCGATACAGCCGGGCAAGACTTTGGAGAATTCATGGCCGATTTGATTACCGGCGTTATTAAAAAAACATTCAAAGGCAATTTTGTTTTGCGCGATCCGGCACGTTCATTCAGGTCGGGCGGACGGGAAGTGGTTGTTCCCGTTGCGTTGGCGCGCCAATGCGGCCTCGTCGAAGGCGCCGAGGTCTGCGGAACAACCCGCACCGACAGGGGACTTGTTCTGCTTGACAGCGTCGAATCCATCTGCGGCCTTACGGTCGAGGCATTCAAAAAACGCACACCGTATCAGGAACTTACCGCGGTCTCGCCGCATCAGCGGTTCGACCTGGAAAAATGCGGTGAGCTTTCGATGCGTATTATTGATCTGATCACCCCGATGGGCAAAGGCACCCGTGGCCTGATCGTCTCGCCGCCCAAAGCCGGCAAAACAACTCTGCTTTCACAATTGGCCAAAGGCATTCTCGCCGATGATCCCAAAGCGAGAGTAATTGTTCTGCTCATCGACGAGCGTCCCGAAGAAGTAACCTATTTCAAACGCGGCGTTGAAGGCGCCACGGTTGTGGCATCTTCCATCGACCAATCCATCGAAGAGCATATTGAGCTGGCCGAAATTCTGCTGGCATATATCAAAATACAGCTTGAATGCGGGCGGGATATTATTGTCCTGGTCGATTCCATCACCCGCATGGGGCGTGCGTTTAATCGCAAAGGCTCAGGCACAGGCCGCGTGATGTCCGGCGGACTTGAGGCGGGCGTATTGGAAATTCCCCGCCGATTTCTCGGTATGGCCAGAAAAATCGAAAACGGCGGTTCGGTTACCATTATTGCTACCGCGCTGGTCGATACCGGCTCGCGCATGGATCAGCTCATTTTTGAGGAATTCAAAGGCACTGGCAACAGCGAAGTCATTCTTTCTCGTGAGCTGGCCGAGCGGCGGATTTTCCCCGCGCTCGATATTCCCGCATCCGGCACCCGCATGGACGAGGTGCTCTGGGGCGCTGCCAACAGCAAAAAACTTGCCAATCTCCGCAAGGGCCTGTTCAATTGCAGGCCCGCCGAAGCGATCAATACGTTGACTGCCGCCCTGCGAAAATACCCCACCAACGCCGATCTGTTCAAAATTCTCCCTGGTTAATCCAGGAAATCCTGAACAAATGGGATGATTATGGCATAGAGAGATTATCTTAATTCTAAATTGCCCCGTTCATTGTGTTCAGGGCGAGAGGATTTTCTTTGAAATGGAGAGAAAATGGATAAATTAATAGTTGAGATGTGCCCTGAAACGGGGATTTGTTCGTTAGTCAAAGATGGCGGCGAAAAAACTGACCTGATGCCGTTTGAAATCGATGAACTCAAGAAGCTGTCGGCAGTGGATGTTGACAAATTCAAAGAGGTAATCGCACAGGGCAATCCGAATTTCGCAAAAAACCTTACGCCTGAAGAGATTAAGCATATCCTTAAACAAATCTGAGCATTGGCGAATTATCCTGTTTTTGATCCGACACCGTGTCGGCCAATGAACCTGAGCAAGCCATCAAGAATCGTCAGCGGGTGCGGCGGACAGCCGGGGATGTAGATATCTACGGGCACGACCGACTCGGCTCCATTATTAACCTGCTGATGGTCGATATAGGGGCCGCCGGAAATTGCACATGCGCCTACGGCAATGACAATCTTTGGTTCCGGCAATGCATCATACGTTTTTTTCAGCGCCAGCTTCATATTTTCCGTAACGGGGCCGGTAATCAATAGGCCGTCGGCATGTCGCGGGGAGGCGACAAACTGGATACCAAAACGCCCCAAATCCCAGGCCAGAGTTCCCAGCACGTTGGTATCGGCCTCGCAGGCGTTACAGCCGCCGGCGCTGACCTGACGCAGCTTCAACGAACGGCCGAAGAGTTTTTTGAGTTCGGCGGCCATCTCGGCTTCGAGATTCAGCGATTGCTGATTCGGCGTAGTAACCAAATCCTGACGCCGACGAACCCCAAGACGGTAATCTTTGTCACAGTGGATCGCCTGATTCGGACACGCATGGACACACTCCGCACAGAAAAGGCATTTTCCTAAATCGATGCGGGCTTGATCGGTAAATGTAATAGCGCCTGTCGGACAGGCCTCCACACAGGCACGACAGCCCGCGGAACATTTGGCGGCATCGATCATTGGCCGGCCGCGAAAACGGTCGGGCAGTTCCGGCGGTGGCCCGTCGGGATATTTCATAGTTCGGTGGCCTTGCTGAAGCCGGGCGAGAATAATTTTAAACATAGGACATATTCCTTATCATCACAGGTCATTTCCACAGTAGGACAGGTTGAAGCTCTTGTTGCAAAGCGGGAAGTCGGAGATTTCCTGGTTACGCAGTGTGTAAGCCAGCCCTGTCCAGTTGTGGAACGATGGGTCAACAATTTTATAACGAGCGAAGCGGCCGTGTTCATCCGTAATAGCAGTGTGGCACACTTCGCCTCGCCAGCCTTCATTCAGGGAACCGCAATACTATTCGGTGAAAGCGATCCGAGCGCTACACGGGCTGCTCCGGCCGGTATGGCGCTGAGCTGTTCCCGGATGAATTTGAAAGATCGCTGAATTTCAATCCAGCGAACAAATGCGCGTGCGAAAACATCACCGCTATCACAGCTTGCGACCGGAATGTGGGAAAACCGGAAAATGCCGGAAGGCTGATCCAGTCGGATGTCGCGTATCAGACCTGAGGCACGGGCGGCAGGGCCGACAATTCCCAATTCGGCGGCAATGGCCCGCGGCAATGTGCCGGTACTTTCAAATCGTGCCATAACCGACGGCGTATCCCACAACAGATTGATGGCTACTGTGGTGTCGCGTTCGGCTAAATCCAGCCGACGCAGCATTTCGGAAACGCGTGTTGCATCAATATCGAACCCGACTCCGCCGGGGCGAATCATTCCGCGTCCGAATCGGCTTCCGCAAAGCAGGGCCGTCATGTTGAGCAGGTCGCCGCGAATACGGCCGCAGTAGCTGGAGGTTGGCAGGAACCCGACATCATTGGCGAATGCTCCCAGATCGCCGACGTGATTGGCCAGACGTTCCAGTTCAAGACAAATGCCTCGCAGCATTTGGGCACGAGCGGATTTTTGACAATGGATAAGCGCTTCGACTGCCTGACAATAAGATGTCGTATGGGCGATGGTTGTATCGCCTGCCAGCGTTTCAGCGTAATGGATGGATCGTTTATTGGGGCCGCCGACCATGGCCTGTTCTACGCCGCGATGCTGGAAGCCCAATGCGATTTCCAGATGGAAGACTCGTTCGCCGTAACACTGAAAACGGAAGTGTCCGGGTTCGATGATACCCGCATGTACGGGGCCGACGGCGACTTCGTGCACTTCATCGCCTTCGACGCGGAAGAAATCGCACACTGCCGGAAGAATGGGCTTATCCGAGGGTCGATCCCATGCGTCACGGCCTGTCCATGAGCGATGGAAACGAACGGGTTTGAGCCATGGATGTCCGGCAGGCTTTAATCCAAACTGTTCGGCGATTTCGCGTTCGAACATGTGTACTTGCGGGCAGCGCGCCGTCAGCGAGGGAAAGCTGTCGCCTTCGATGCGGGTACGTCCCACATATAGCCGATTTTGTTCATCGTCGGCAAGCACGACATAAAGCTCTGTTGCGATGGTTTGTCGGGGTGAAACACCAAACAATGAAGAAACACGTCGGCCGAGGGCGACATTATCGAAAATGGCCTGCCGGAACTCATTGAACGCAAGCGTTGGGATAGTATCCAGCGGGACAGCTCGGCCGTTAGTCAATGTTGCAAAAGGAAGATTGCTCTGAATCATCGTTGGCCCTCCAGAAAACGGACCGCGTCATTAATCAATGTATATAACGGGGCGGGGATATACACGCCCAAAAGCAAGACAATAGCCATCAGAATTATGATCGGCGCTGCGGTAAGCAGGCTGTCGCGATAGGGCGTTTTGCGAGCCGCGGCAGGTACGCGACCCTGGACGACCTGCAGGACGGTTGCACCCATGCCGATGAAAATCACCAGCAGCAGGAATAGAAAAAGTCCGGCGGTAATGAACCGCTTTGCATCAAATGCTCCATTCAGGATGGAGAATTCACTAATGAATGGGGCAAATGGCGGCGAACCGGTGATGGCCAGAAAACCAGCCAGAAACAGCGTACCGGATATCGGCAGTCGACGCATCGCACCGCAGACCTGATCGATATTTTTGCTGCCGTAGGCGCGGTGGATATTGCCTGCGGAAAGGAAGAGTACGCCCTTGGTCATACCGTTGGTTATAATGTGGAGCATTGTGCCGAACAGGGCGGGACCGCCGATGCCGAGTCCTAATACGAGGATGCCCATGTGTTCGACGCTGGAATAGGCGAGCATGCGTTTGAAATCACGCTGGCTAACCATAAAGAGGCCGGCTACTGCCATCGAAAACAGGCCGATGAAAAGCAGCAGCCGCGAGATGTACGCGTTTTCACCTGCGGCTAAACAAATCTGGTAGATACGCAGGACGGCGAGAAATGCGCAACTGGCGACACCTCCGGCAAAGATGGCTCCGACTACGCCGGGCACTTCGCCGTACACTTCGGGTTTCCATGTATGCATTGGGGCCAGGCCCATCTTGGTACCGTAACCAACCAGCAGCAGGACGAACGCCGCATGCAGCCACGGCTTGGATAATTGCGGGGCACATTGCAGGAGTTCTTCGAAAGTCAGTGTGGCATTGAGTCCAGCCTGCACGGAAGCATAGGCGAGGAAAAATGTGCCCAATAGCGCCAGGGCAATGCCAACCGAGCCGATGATGAGATATTTCCACGTCGCTTCGATGCTGCGCTGGGTTCGATTAAAGTAAATCAGCGGCGCGGTTGTGAGTGTGGTAGCCTCGATTGCCACCCACATCAGACCCAGATGATGCGACCATGCGACCAGAGTCATTATGCCGAGAAAGCCAAGCAGACAGGCGCAGAATACGCGATTAGAGCGTTCCTGCCGATGGCTGAGATAGCCAACCGCGTAGAACGAACAGAACAAAAAGAGCATGCCGACAACCAGCAGCACGATCCGCGCCGGCGGATCCAGCGCAAGCCATGCCGCAGTGATCATAAGGTCGGGATGCGTCAGCACAAATGCCGCGAGGGCCATGTGCACAACCGAGGTGACGGGCAGCAGCCACGGCCGCAGGCGGTTCGAGGGAACAGCCGCGGCAATAGCGGCCATGATCAGTGGAAATAGAATCATTACAAACGCCATGGATTATTCCTTAAGTGAAACCAGCCGGCGTGTGTCCATTGAGGAAAACGCCTGATTGATATGATTGATGATAATACAGGTTACGAAAATGCCGACGACCAGGTCCAGCAGTACGCCCATCTCGATGATGAACGGCATCGCCTCAATCAGCAGCATACCAAAAATAAATATTCCGTTTTCCAGCACAAGATAGCCGATGACCTGGCTGATTGCCTTGTAGCGGGTTACCAGAAGCAGAAAACCAACAAGGACGGTCGAGATTGCCGTAGGAACAAGCAATGTGCCGTAGTGATGTGCGGCCAGAGGCAACTGGCCGGCAAACAGCAGCGCAAAGGCCGTTGCCATGGCGCCGAGTATAATGGATGGCAGCAGGCCGATGAGCGGCTCGACTTCCCGTTTGATCTGAGCGTCGCGCAGGGCACGGATCATAATCGCGGGAATAATAATGCCCTTAAAGATAATGGCGGCGATAGCTGCGAGTATCGATGGAAATGTCAGATGATGATGCAGTATCAAGGGGACAACGCCCAGCAGTATGCCCTGTGCGCCAACGATACGGATGACCGCGAGAATGCGGCTGGTGCCGAGGGCAAACAGGTTCATTACCAGCAAAATCACAAGAACAGCATTAAGTAAATTAGTCATAAACGTTTTACCTCACCAGCAAAATAAAACCAAAACCGCAGAAGAGCATTGCGGCAATCAGTAAATACGGGACGTGACGCATCTGAAGCCGGGCCATGATGGACTCGACGATGCCGATGATAACCGACAACCCCAGCAATTTCAGAATGAACAAAGGCGAATCCAGCCAGGGCAGTCCTGCCTGAAACGGCGTGATGATATGCATCAGTACAGTGCCGAGTACAAATAATTTTACTGCGGCGGCATAGAGGATAATGCCGAATAACGGGCCGCTGTGATCCAGCACCATGACCTCGTGAATCATTGTCAGTTCAAGGTGCGTATTCGGATCGTCCACAGGGATTCGGCAGGTTTCGGCCAGCAGTACAATGAATAAACCGATGGCAATTAAAACCAGCGGTGCGGCGACCGTGGCTGAAAATCCGCCTGCGGGACCGTGCAGCATGTTGGTCAGCGTTAGCGAACCTGAGACTTTGGCAAGGACCAAAAGAGCAAAGAACATTGCTGGTTCGGAAAGACAGGCGAAGGTTACTTCACGGGCAGCGCCCATGCCTTCAAAGGATGAGCCGGTATCTAACGCTGCGGAGGTGGTAAAGAATCGCGCCAGCCCGAACAGGTAGGCGAACAGAATTAAATCACCGGTAAAGGCGATTGGCGAATCGAATCGGCCGATTGGAATCAGCAGGCCCGCAAGCAGAACTGTTGCCAGTGTAACAATTGGCCCGGCGAAAAAGACCCACGTTGTAGTTGTGCTGATTGTAATGCCCTTGCGCATCAGCTTGATCAGGTCGTAATAAAGCTGAAACCAGGACGGCCCGACACGTCCGGCGAACCATGCCTTGGTTTTGTTGATTACGCCCAGCATCAGCGGGGGCAGAATCAACAGTATTGCGATATGAATTATTTTTTCAATCATAACTAAATCCCTATTGCTCCCCAAACGAGCAGCACGATTACAATGATTACAATGTAGAGTACATATAAATGCGTCTGCCCCTGCTGAAGGATGCGAAGCGCCGGCAGATACCGGCCGGCGACACCAAACACGGGCAGCACAAGTCGATCAAGGATGGCATCCGGAACGATGCTTTTGAAGCTTGCAGCCCCGGTAAAAATACCGCGGAGAGCAGACCTGTTTTTTTTTGGCCAGAGGATGAAAGCAAATAAGGTTACAATCATCTGGGCGAAGGATGAGCCGGTATATTGTATGCGGGACGTCGGCATGGCGTAGCCGCAGTCCCAGGTGCCGACATTACTGATTGTGCTGATTCGCGGCAGCGATTTTAAGGCAAGGATAATAATACTAACCAGCAGAATGACAGACAGCCCCAGTGCACTAATTTCTTTTAGCGGTGCAACTGCGGCAATGGATGGCGCTAAATCAGGTGACCCCGCCCATGTTCGGGTTGCATTTTCAAACAGCGGGGTGATGAGCATCGGGAACAGGCCGATAGCCGCACAGCCAACAGCCAGAACCGTCATAGGCAAGGTCATGCTTGCCGGTGGAGTATGGATATGCGCATCCATCTCGTGACGCGGCGAACCAAGGAATACTGCGCCGAGCAGCTTGACAAAGCAAGCGACGGCAAGGCCTCCGATCATCGCCAGCGCAACTGCCGCCAGCGCCGCGACCGGATACCCCGAGTCGCCATTGAAACCAAGGGTGTTAAATAGGCCGATGTAAAGCAGCCATTCGCTAACGAAGCCGTTCAATGGGGGCAACGCGCAAATTGCGACCGCTCCAATAAGAAACAGAATCATTGTCTGCGGCATTTGTTTGGCCAAACCACCCAACCGGTCGATGTCGCGCGTATGTACGGCGTGGATAATTGCTCCGGCATTGAAGAACAAGAGTGATTTAAACAGGCTGTGATTCCAGACGTGCAGCAGCGAACCGCCCAATCCCAGCACGATCCAGGTCGGCTGGTTTTGTGAGCGACCAAGCAATGCCAGCCCCAACCCCATTATAATAATCCCGATATTCTCGATACTGCTATAAGCCAGAAGCCGTTTCAGGTCGGATTGGCTGATTGCAAACGCAATGCCTGCTACGCCGGTAATGGCTCCGACGGTCAGGAGCGTTCCGCCCCACCAGTTGGATGTTACGGGAAGCAATGCGGTCATTCTGACGATACCGTATATACCCATCTTGAGCATCACGCCGGACATCACCGCCGATACATGGCTGGGTGCGTTGGCGTGGGCGCCGGGCAGCCAGATGTGCAAAGGCATTATGCCGGCTTTGAAGCCAAAGCCAATTAACGCCAGCACAAAAATGGTTCCAGCCAGTTCTGCCGATATTGGCTGAGCCGATTCCAGTGTGAAAGAATTTGTCGCATAGCGCCAGAGAGCGAACATCGCAAGCAGGCACAGTGTGCCGATATGTGTGGCGATCAGATATATCCAGCCAGCCCGGCGAACATCCGGGTTATTATCTTCCGCGGTTGCAGCAAAATAAGCGGCGATAGCCATTACTTCCCACGCGATTAAAAACAGGACGCTGTCGCGTGCGATGACCACCAATGCCATCGAGCCGGCGAGTAATCCGTAGAACAGGCTAAGCCTGCGGCCATTTTCCGGATGTTCCGATTGTTTCCAGTACCCCAGCCCATAGATTGAACCAAGAGCGGGTACGATAAATACCGGCATTAAAAACAGGGCACTCAGTGAATCTATTGTAACAATGAAAGCACCCCACGGTAAAAACCACGGCATCTGCAGCGAGGGCGATACTGCCTCGCTAAGTGATGCGATGCTGCCGCCCAACCCCAGGATGCTGCCGATGAGCATAAGCAGCGCGGCGATCCGCTGACCTGCCAATGACCGCGGCGAAAGCAGGCGGGCCGGAAAACCGCTAAGACCAAGGACGGCGATTGCCGTTAGTACCAAACCAACACTCAACATTATTAAAAATTCCTCAAATAGGGTTGTTTATCCAATTTAATATTATCGCGCGAATAGCCGCACGAAAAATTCCTTAAACGGTATCAATGTACTTAACATCACGACCACCGTGATCAGGATGTAAAGCAGGTAATGCTGTGTTATTCCCTGCTGGAATCGTCGGAACCAACCAGACCATCGTTCGATGCTTCGGCCTGTCGGTATAAACGCCCGATCTAAAACGAGGTCGTCTACATGGCTATGCATGGCTGTGGGTCTTGGAAACAGTCTGCTTATTCGCGGCCAGTGCATATGAGGGCGAAGTACCCAGCCGAATATGGTAACGATCATCTGGGCAAAGGATGAAGCGGTATATTGTATACGGGGCGTCGGCATGGCGTAGCCGCAGTCCCAGGTACCGACCTTATGCGAAGCGGGGTTTCGAAATTTGAGGCCAATTGCTATCATTGCAATCAGAGCGATCAAAAATAACGACATTACGCTGACCGATTTCAGCGGGGCAAGGGTGCTTAAACGCAGGATAGGTGCTGTATCCGGCAGAAGCCTCCAATCGGAGATTGCGCTGTCGAGAATTGGGCTCAGCAGTATTGGCGCTAAACCGATTATTGCACATGCCGCGGCCAGAACCGCCATCGGCATCCGCATCGTCAGCGGCGATTCATGGACACCTGTTTCAGCGGAAATACGAGAACTTCCCAAAAATACGGCACCGAAAACTTTTACAAAACAGGCTACCGCCAGGGCGCCAATCATGGCCAATACCGGCACGACGAGTACGACAGTCGAGCCTATGGCTCCATCGGTTATTATTGTTGAAAACAGGCCCAAATAGACAAACAACTCGCTGACAAATCCATTCAGCGGCGGCAGGCCGCAGATGGCAACGGCGCCGACAACGAACATGAGCGAAGTCCATGGCATTATTTTGGCCAGACCGCCCATACGGTCAATTTCCTGCGTATGGATATGGTGGATGACGGAGCCGGCGCTGAGGAACAGCAGTGACTTGAAAAATCCATGATTCCAGACGTGAAGCAGACAGCCAGCCAATCCAAGTACAATCCATTCCGGGCGTTCCGCAGAGCGTCCCAGCATTGCCACTCCCAACCCCATCAGGATAATGCCGATATTTTCGACGCTGTGATAAGCCAGCAGCCGTTTTAGATCATGCTGGCCAAGAGCGAACACAACTCCGAGTAGTCCGCTGATAGCGCCCAATGTAAGAATCAAGCCGCCCCAAATCGCAGGCGGATCGGGCAACAGCGACATAAACCGAACCAGACCATAAATACCCATTTTAAGCACGATACCGGAAAGCATTGCTGACACATGGCTGGGTGCGTTGGCGTGCGCACCCGGCAGCCAGAAATGCAGAGGCATCATACCGGCCTTTAGGCCGAATACAAATAGCGACAGGAAAAATATTACATTCATCATTCCCAGACTTATCGCATCCCGGGCGATAGGCTGAAATATATAAGACCCCGTTGCGTATCGCCACAGGACAAATAAGCCGAATAACGATAACGTGCCGATGTGGGTGGCAATCAGGTAAATCCAGCCTGCTTTCCGGCATTCATCGCGGTGATCTTCGGTGGTAATCAAGAAGAATGCCGACAACGCCATAACTTCCCACCCCAGCAGAAATGCCATTGCATGTTTGCTGGCAACCAGCAACGCTAGGCCCGATGTTAATAACCCCCAGAACAGTCGAAGTTTCCGGCCATTTCCGGGATGACGGCGCTGCGGCCAGTATCCGAGGCTATAAATTGCTCCAAGTCAGCCCATAAGGAAGATGGGGACGAGAAAGAATGCACTCAGTGCATCGACGGCAAGGAGGGCATTTCCCGCCGACGGCCAGGGGAAGTTTAGTATCTCAGATGACTCTGGATGCAGCCTTAAGCCGGCGCCAATGAGGCCTGCCATTGCGGCGATGCTCATAATCCCTGCGGCGATTCGCTGCCCTGCGGCTGACGTTCGTGCCAGACATAATCCCGGCAGCCCGCTGGTTGCTGCAAGACAAATAGCTATGATGATAAGGTAAAAAGACATCAATTAATCAATTCGCGCTGGTAAAGCAATACTATCCTTAGTTATTTGGCTTAACCTTCACTTTTTGGAGTATTCGACGCTGGAATAGAGCCTTCTGCCTGCAATAACGCATCCATCAACTCATCACGTGAGGCCTGACGTTTTAACGCTGCTTTAAAATCCTGATTTTGCAGCACAAAACCCAGGCGGGATAACATGTGCAGGTGTGCCCGAACGGTTGGGCTGATGAGTGTAAACAAGATGCTGACCGGCTGGCCGTCAATGGCGCCAAAATCAATCGGATTGTCCAGGAAGCACAGTGCCATACTGGGCTTTGAAACATGCAGGACAACCGGATTTCGGACGTGTGGTATCGCGATTCCCTCGCCGATACCCGTAGAACCCAGTGTTTCGCGAGCCATCAATACTTGGTAGAGGAATTCTCGATCTACCTCTTCGGGCAGATTCAGAACATCTACAATGGCATGCAGGACCGAAGGTTTATCGTTGCCCCCGAGCCGGTAGGAGATGCCGCCGGTTTTTAAGGCTTCTGAAAGACAGGGCAAAGGAGTCTTGCTTTGTTCGGTTTCCTGGAATATATCGGGGGAAACCTGTATTCGCCGGGAAGTTGCCCAATCCAGCAACTCAGAACGATTGAACCGAAACTGTTCATTTATTTGATAAACAGGAATTACCTGCTGTTTAATCCAGCGGTAAATTGTCTTCTCGGAAACATTCAGCAGTTTAGCTGTATCCTTAACAGACAGTTGCATTCGTAATTCTCCATGGACATTTGTACCAAAAACGTAACATCTATGGACTTTATACCGCCATGTCCATAGATGTCAATTGAAAAATTCGCGTAGAAGACTACATCCATAAAAAGCAAATGTATATCTTTATATTTTTAGAAATTTAGCTTCGGCAATTGAGGTTTTGATTTTTCTCTTTATTTTTGGTTATGAATTGGCTAATTTAATTTTATGAGCTCAATACATCAGAAAATTCATATCGGTATTGTCGGGGCAGGACAAAATACGTGCCAAAAACATATTCCCAACCTGCTTAAAATCGACGGCGTGGAAATTGTCGGCTTGTGCAATCGAAGCAGGGAATCTTCTGAGCGAGTCGCCAAACAGTTCGGAATTAAACGCATTTTTGCGGACTGGAAAGAGCTGGTTGATTGTGGCGATGTCGATGCGGTGGTCATTGGAACATGGCCGTACATGCACAGCGAGATTTCCATTGCGGCGTTAAAACGGGGCAAACATGTTTTGTGTGAAGCGAGGATGGCATCCAATGCCTTGCAGGCAAAACAGATGTTCGATGTCTATCGTGAGAAACCGCATTTGACAGCCCAAATTGTTCCATCGCCGATGACGCTTGAATTTGATGCTACGATTATCGACTATGTAAAAGGCGACATGCTTGGGCATATTCTGGCGGTGAATCTTGTTGCGCAGAACCAATTCATCGATTTTGACGCTCCAATGCACTGGCGTCATGACTATGACCTGTGTGGAGTCAATACGATGTCAGTCGGTATCTGGTATGAAGCCTTTATGCGCTGGGTCGGGCAGGCGACGAAGGTTCTTGCCAATGCTAAAACGTTCGTCAAACAGCGGGAAGATTTCGACGGCAATACGCACAATATTTTGATCCCCGACCATATTGATATTCTTGCGGATATGCAGTTTGGCGGACTCATGAATATGCAGTTTTCGGCGGTTACAGGCCATAGCGGCGGGCCATGCTGTACCATTTTCGGTTCCCGGGGGACGCTTCAGCTAAAAGATGACTGCCTGTATTTTGCCGGTAAAAAGGATAAGGAATTTTCTCACGTCCAGATCGCTGCCGAAAAGAAAGGCTTCTGGCGCGTCGAGGAGGAATTTATCAATTCCATACGCGGGCTTGAAACCGTCAAACTTACGGATTTTGAAACCGGCGTTCGGTATATGGAATTTACCGAAGCGGCGATTACCAGCGCCAAAAGCGGGAAGGCTGTATTATTAGAATCCCTTGTTTGACAATTTTTGCTTGTGACTAAAACCCCAACGATTCCAAAATCGTGGCTTGCATTTTGTCGATTGCAGAGTGAGCGGTGGATTGGAAAGTCTGCGGGTCGGCCTGGATTGTGGCAACATTTGGCCCAAGCGGGCGATACTGGGTAGGGTTGGTTGGGCCAAAGATTGCTGCGGTTTTTTTACCCATCGCCCCGGCGATGTGGCTGATTCCGCTGTCGTTGCCGATGACATAATCAACACAGGATAAAACCTGAAATACGGATTCCAAGTCTACCCCCGACACGATGTGTCCGGCCTGTTTAAACTGGTTTTTCACAGCTTCTGAAAACCGTTCTTGTTCAGCCGGTCCAAACAGAAAAATCGGTTCGACACCGCGTACTTTCAGAGATTTTGCAAGGACTGTAAAGTTTTCAGCCGGCCAGCATTTGTGTGTGCCGCCGCTGCCGGGATGAATCAGGCAAATCGAAGTTTGCTCAGAAATTCCATGATGGCTTAGGATATCCATTCCCGCGGACAGATCGGCAGGCAGGGGGCGAATGTAACTCTCTTTGGTACAATCCAAAAGCTCACATTCAATATGGGGATTGAGTTTGATAAATTCCTGAATATAAAATTGTGCCGTATGGATTTGTTCCGTTGGCGCCATCGGCAGCATCGTGACTTCGCCGGAATGGCTGCAATGGATGACAAATAATAAATTCTGTTCAAAGGATGGGTTATCGACGCCCAGAAAGCTGATGACATATTCATATTCATAAAAAGAATGAATCATCCGGGAGTTATCTCCCTGTGCAAAATCATCCGGTAATTCAAACAGCCGGTGCATGGGTAACGATTCCATGGAGCGCACCCGGTCGATGGCAGTGCGGGTGGGATAAAAGCCGGTGTATTCCGTATGTCCGATCAGGTCGATTTGATGCAGGCCCAGAGTTTTTTTAATAAATGCCGCCAGCGGCAGAGTCAACACGCAATCGCCAATGGCGCCGGGCTGGATAATCACGGCTTTTTTGATGTTTTTATCGAGGTTGAGCTGTCGCAGCGGGTTCATGTTATCTCATCCGGCAGGGCTTTTTCAATCCAGCCGCCTCCGGCGACACGGCGTCCCCGGTCGGTTTCAATATAGACAACTGCCGTCTGTCCGGGGGTGATCGCCGAAATAGGCTGGGCAAAATGGATTTCCACTTCGTTATTTCGTGGATAAACCTGAGCTGCGCATCCCCGATGATTGTAGCGGATTTTCACAAAGGCGGCGAAAGGTTCTGTCGGCGCATCAATCAGCCAGTTGAATTCTTTGGCGATCAGACGTGAAGACAATAAATCCTCTTTTGCCCCAAGAACAACTGTATGGGTCTTTGCATCAAGCCCAATGACATACGCTGGATCGCCCAAGGCGATGCCGAGACCGCGTCGCTGGCCGATGGTAAAATGGAAAATACCCTCATGCTGTCCGAGAACTTTGCCCTGCTTATCGACGACCTGTCCCGGCTGGCGAATATCGGGACACAATTCGGATAGCAATTTAGCGTAATCATTATCCGGGATAAAACAAATTTCCTGTGAGTCGGATTTGTCGCTAACATGCAGTCCAAGTTTACCGGCGATCAGGCGGGTGCTGTCTTTGGTCAGTTCCGACATTGGCAGCAGAAGATGCTGTAGAACGTCACGATTGATCATCGACAGGACATACGACTGGTCTTTCTTTGTATCGATCGCCTGATACAAACCGGCATCATCGCCATCATGGACAATTCTCGCGTAATGTCCGGTGGCGATATAGTCAGCTCCATGATCTTTGGCGTATTGCCAGAGTTTTCCGAATTTCATCAGCCGGTTGCACAAAACACACGGATTGGGCGTTCGCGCCTGCCGATATTGATTTGTAAAATAATCGAGAATGGTTTTAAATTCGTCGCGAAAATCCAGGACGTTAAGTTCGATGCCGAGCGTATCGCAAACCCGCTGCGCGTCAGCCTGTGCCGCACCGGCCGCATCATGGGTAATCATAAATACGCCATGGCAGTCGTAGCCTTTTTCCAGCAGCAGGGCGGTACTTACAGCGCTGTCAACGCCGCCGCTGACGGCGACAAACGCCTTACCACAACGACTCATATTACCAATCCTGTTTTCGCTAAAACCGACAAACTACTCTTTCTTTTGGAAAATGCCTTTGACGCCTTCCAATATGCCTTTGCCTTGTTCGGTGGCGCCTTCAAGGGCTTTCTGGCCGGTTTCAAGAACTTGCTTCCCGGTTTCGGAAAGCGTGCTGCCGATGGAGTTAACCATATCCAGCGGTAGCAAATCTTTGCCCTGTTTGGCGATGCCGTTGGCAATAGCTTTGAGGATTTTGCCGGTTAGCTCGGCCGCATCGATGGGTTTGTCGCCGAGGTCGTTCATGACGATCGGGTCCAGTTTGATAGTAACCGTATCCGCTTTGCCCGGAATCGGAAGAAGTTTGGCTTTGACTTCCACGCCGTTGATGACCAGTTCTTTGATGATCACTTTTTTGCCGGAGGTTTTCGTCTGGGTATCCGGTGTTTCGGTCGTACCTTCGGATTTCGGCAGATTGTTGAGAATTTCCTGCAGGTTGCTTTGTGTCAGTGTTTTTTGTTCGAGGGTCAGTTGGATATTATCCAACTGGACTTTTTTAATTTCAATCGTGTCGCTCATCAGGCTTTTGATATTCAGCTCAACGAATGCTTTGCCCAGATTCATAAAGTCCGGGTGCTGATAGCCGGAGGGGTTCTTGACATTCAGCCCGGCCATCTCAAACGTTCCGCCCAGCAGTGACAGATTAACACTCTGAACACTGACGGGAGTTTTCATCGCCATTGTGCCGCCGGTTTCGATGCCGACTTTGATGGCTTTGTTGCCGAAAGTTGTGAACAAAATCACAACCAGCACAATCAATGCGACAATCACAATACCAAGGATGGATAGGATTTTTTTAAACGGTTTTTTCATAAATTTCTCCTTTCGCCAAGCCTATCGGCTTTCAAGTAGTTCCTTTTGCACTTCAATGCCCAGATCGCGGGCTTTCAAAGCGTATTTTCGAGCAGAGGTTTTATCGCCGCTAAGATAATAACAAATCGCAAGACCATTATGAAAAGACCCATTTTGCGGTTCCAGCGACAGCGCCGCTTTATATGCCTCAATCGCCTTATCATACTGTTTCAGGCGGACATACGCAACTCCTAAATTGTGGTGCAGGTCGGCATTGTCAGGGGTTTGCTGAATCGCTCCGACATAACATTGAATCGCGTCTTCGGTTTTTTCCTGTTTGAGATACGCATTCCCGAGGTTCTGCAGGGCTGCCGCCTGAGAAGGTTCCAGTTTCAATACCTCCCGATATGCCGCGATTTCCTCGTCACTTCGGCTAAGGCTGTTTAACGCCATTGCCAGACCAAACCATGTGGCCGCATCGTTTCGATTGAAGGACAAGGCTTGTTCGAATTGTTCCATCGCCGCCGAATAGTCTTTCTGCTCCAGGTCAAGATACCCCAGTTCGGTATAGGCTCCGGCCAGCATGGAGTTGGTTCGAAGAGCTTTTTCGAGGGCGTGCCGTGCGTTTCCGGCATCACCGATCTTGCGATAAAGCTGCCCAAGATATAAATGATTTAATGCGTCTTCAGGTTTGAGCACCACTGCCGCCCGCATTTGGGCGAGAGCTTTCTGCGGCTGTCCCAGTCCCTCATAGGCCTGTGCCAAATTGCGATAGGCGTCAATGAAGTCGGGCTTCATATCGAGCGATTGCAGATACAAATCTTTGGCCTGCTCAAAACGCCCAAGCTGAAGGTAAGCATTGCCCATATTGTTAAAATTAATCGCATCCCTGCCGAGAATAGTAAGCGACGCTTCATATTGGTCAATGGCATCATTGGGGCGTTTAAGCTGCAGAAAGACATTGCCCAGATTGGTATGAGCTTCGGCCAGCGAGGGATTGATCAGGACAGCCTTAGTCAGATAGTCATAGGCGTAATCCAGTTGCCCGCGTTCGGTATAGCAGTTGCCTAAATTATTAAAAAAACAGCCAAGTGTTTGTTTTTGTGTCAGGTTTTTGAAATACAAAGACCGTTCTCCTGTCGGCGGATTAAATTTTTCGATATAGTGTTTGTCGTCTGCAATGCCGCCGCCGGAGGTTGTTTCAATATTGAACTGTCTTTGGCCGTCGTCGTAGCGTACAAAAAAATGTCCCGGCACAACCACGCCATACACGGGCAATCCGATGCGTTCGGCGATGGATAAATACAGCATCGATAGGCTCAGGCAATAGCCGCTTTTTCGTTCGAGAACGCGATGCAAAAATAAATCTTCCGGGTTGTCTGCTGTATCAAGTGATTTGAATTTAAGTTCATCAAAGAGATAATTATTGATAACCTCAATGGCACGAAAATCAGCCTTAAGTTTTTTTTTGTCTAATCGAGTCTGGATTTCCTCGGCCATATCATCGATTTGCCCGCGATACGCGGCGGGTGTTTTATTGGCTCCCCATTCCCGCGACAGCACCAATGCCGCCGTGGCCAGGTCGATTTCGTTATCCGGCAAACGCAATACTCCTTCAATTGAGGTCATATAGCGGCCGCGTTTGTCTTCGTTGGCAAGGGCGCCGGATACACTGGATACGATTACCGTAAACTGTACACAGAAATAGAAAAAGATAAGTCTATTACGATTCATTTTTTGGCGTCCGTTAATTCCAAAAGAGTTTGTATCTGGTTCGAAGATAGTCCTTCAACACGAATTTGTTTCACCGGGCTGGTATGTCCCGAGGTAATGCAGACGGCATTTTTTCGCACACCCAGTTTTTCGGCCAGATAAGCCGTCAGGCAGTCGTTGGCTTTGCCTTTTTCGGGCGCTGCCGCGATTTTGATTTTTACCATTTGCCCGATAATCCCGGCAAGCTGTGTCCGGGAACTGCCCGGCACGACTTTGACGGTGAATTGCACGCCTTCTTTGCTGTCGATAAAGGAAACCATAAGTGATTAAACATTTTCCCGTAGATTCTGGCCGACTGAAAATTGAATATACCGTTCAATCTGTGCCGCTAATTCACCCAATGTCCCAATCTGGAAATCTTCGTAGTGCCCGGCAAGAAATTCTCCATTCAGGGCTTTTTTGAAGATGCGCACCCGCACAATCGGGACGGATTTTGCGGCGGATGAAAAACTGCTGTTTTTATGTTCTTTCAGTTCAACGCGCCACTCCTCGCTGATAAATACAAGGCATTTACCCGTATAGACGGCGGTTGGAAAATAATCATATAAAAGTTTTAATATGTCCATAATTGAGCTCTCTTTTCTCTCAATTTTATATCGGTTTTTTCAGGCAGATAGATGAAATTGTATCCTATCTAGCGGGTTACCGCAAGCTGCCTGTTAAATCGGAAATGCGTTCGATACCATGCCGCTGGCAGTATTGCTCCATTCCATCCAGTATTTTAACGGCGGTTGTCGGATCGTTAAATGTTGTTGTCCCGACGGCAACGGCTGTGGCGCCGGCAATCATAAATTCTAGCGCATCAGAAGCCGTGCGAATCCCGCCCAGTCCTAAAATTGGGATGCCGGAGGGCTTTCCGACCGCCTGATAGACTCGATTGACCAAATAGATTGCGATAGGCTTAATGGCTGGCCCACTCAGCCCGCCAGTACGATTGGATAAAACGGGCTTTCGTGTTTCGATATTAATCGCCATTGCGGTAAATGTATTAATCAGGCTTAAAGCGTCCGCTCCGCCATTAACAGCAGCTCGAGCCGTCGCGGTAATATCTGTAACAGCCGGTGTCAGTTTGACCATAAGGGGCTTTTTGCCGCTGACGGCCTTAACCTGCCGAGTAATATCCTCAATCAGGGCAGGGTCTGTGCCGAAAGTGATACCGCCTTGCTTGACATTGGGGCAACTGATATTCAGTTCGAACCCTGCGATGCACGAAATGGTACTCAGTTGCTCGGTGACTCGGACGTAATCATCAATGGTCTGGCCTGCGATATTGACAAACACTGCGGCTTTCATTTGTTCAATGATGGGGATTTTTTCCAGCAAAAAGCGGTCTAAGCCCACATTTGCCAGTCCAATGGCATTGAGCATTCCCGAATCCGTTTCTACGATACGCGGTGTTGGGTTGCCCTTACGCGGCAGAATGGAGATACTTTTGGTGATAAAACCACCCAGTGCGTTAACGTCCATAAAATCGGACAATTCGTCGGCGTATCCGCATGTTCCAGATGCGGTAAAAACGGGATTGGCTAATGTTAACCCAGCGAAATTGACACTCATATCCATATTTTGTCCCATTGTTTTATCCTTCGCTGCTGAATACGACTTGTCGGGAGTTAAATACCGGGCCATCCTGACAGCATAGACGGAATTCTGTCTGTTCGGGCTGACGGGTTTTATGTTCAACGGCACAACTCTGGCAAAGCCCTACGCCGCAGGCCATCATTCGTTCCATGCTAACCTGACAATCAATGTCGTATTTTAAGGCCAGTTTCGCGGTCGCCGACAACATTACTTCCGGTCCACATGCGTAGACAATCGTTTTCAGTGGCTGCCAGATATTTTTCTTGAGCCATTCTTCGGCACGAGTTGTTACAAATCCCTTAAATCCAGCCGATCCATCATCTGTCGTAACAAAGCATTCCACATTTAACTGCTCAAATTCTTCAAGGACAACGCCTGTTTTGTTGCCGATACGAACAGTAAAAGGAAGATGGTCGCAGTTTTTTGAACCGGCAAAGACCACGACACGGCATTGAGGTCTCTGGGTTTTTAACACGGAGGCCAAATGCAGCAGAGGCGGAGCACCCATCCCGCCGGCTAATAAAATCGCAAGGTCTTTTTGTTCTGGAAGCTCAAATCCATTGCCGAGAGGGCCAAGAAGATTGACTTTGTCGCCTTTCGAGAGACTTGTCATGCGAACCGTCGAAGGCCCCAGTACACAGTACATTATTTCCAGCCTGACGATAGACCCTAAGTCATTATTTTCAATCGACATATCAGAAAAACTGAAAGGTCGTCGCAAAATCAGCTGCCGTTTGACGGTGTCTTGAAGGTGGGAAGGGATTTTGTCCTGGCTGGGCAGGGCAACCTGCGTTAAATCCAGCATTGCAAACTGTCCCGGCGACATCGAACCAAACACAGGTGTTGCGGCCGGTTCCAGTTCAAGATTTAACCTGTAATAACAGGTCCGGATTTGCTGGTTACTGAGAACGGTCGCCCAAAAGGCTCCCTTATGTGAATTTCGTTTATCCATAATTGTTTACACCATCTCTGTTGGTATTCTCATAACTTATTTATTTTAAATAATTTATAAATAATTTCTGGAGTGTTTTTGATGCACATAAAAAAAGCTTCCGGAACATTCATCCACTGACGTTCCGGAAGCGCGCCACGGCAAAGAGAGCCGCCATAATTACTATTATAGATAGTTTTGCTCAGATACGGTTCTATTGGGTTCACCTGTTTCTAACTTTATCCGCATTCGTGGGGCAAAACCACACATCAAAGCTACTAAAAAAACGAATTTTTCTGACGCATCGGAGTATATCACCAGTTCCAAAAGATGTCAATTGCAGGAAATGGAAACTTTTTTTAAAACATCAACAAGAATTCCATAAGTCTATTAATTATATGTAGATATAGAATATTTTTAATGAAAAATAGTTTATTTCTTCGGTCGAAATCTTTCCGGCTGGAATTGCCGTTCGCTGACCCCCGCAATTCCTCCGAGTTAAACATCCAGATTTGTGAAATAGTATTGACATTAAAATCGAAAGGATTACACTTCTATATCGCAGAACAAATTACGCATAATAGGGATAGAAGTTATTGTTGCAAAGACAGTATGATTAGTTCTGTAAGTTGCGGAGTATAAAAGTGGGCTTTGAGTATTATGCACCAAGGAGTTTATAATGAACAGAGAAGCCGTAATTCTGGTAGCAGAAGATGAAGACGGGCACTTTGCGTTAATCCAGAAAAATCTGTTTCGTGCAGGTCTGGATAACAAGATTGTTCGTTTTACGGATGGTCAACAAGTCTTGGATTTTTTCCGGGATGGCGATCCAAGGTCGCACAATAAGTATATTCTTCTGCTCGATTTACGAATGCCCAAGGTCAGCGGTTTTGAAGTGCTTCGCCATTTGAAATCAAGTCCCGGACTAAAAACCATTCCAATTATCGTTTTAACAACGGCCAATACACCCCAGGATATTCAGCGATGTCATGAGCTTGGTTGTGCATTATATGTTGTCAAGCCAGTCGAGTATGAATCACTGGTTGAGTCTATTCAGCGTATCGGTGAGTTCTTGAAAGTGATAGAGGTTCCGCAAATGGTGTAATTATGCTCAGTGTTCTTTCTACTGTCCTGATTGTCGAAGGTGATCTTGAGCAGAAAGATCGTATCTGTGACAATCTATGTCGCGTTTGCCTTTGCGACCGCATCATTCATTTTCCTGCAGGTCAGGATATGATGGACTTTTTATGCGGCAATCATCCCGATCAGCCTCATTGGGAGATGTCACGATTTGCTATCGTCATTCACGCCGCTTCCGGCGGTATTGATGCGCATCAAATCCTCGTTCAACTGAAAAATAACCCCGAGTTGTCAAGAATACCCGTGATTGTGCTGGCGGAAACTCCTGATGATGCGTTTCATTTTTATAGCGAGGGATGCAGTTTTTACGTGGTAAAGCCTGCTGAGTATGATGTTTTGATGCACTGCATAGATGCTGTTGGAGGGGTTCTTTCGATGTCGCAGATGCGACTGCCGCTGGTTGTCAAGCACAAAGTACAGGCTGCAATGCCGGTAACATTGTAAAAAAAAAATTAAAACACCTCTATTGTCCTCTTGAACAGAGCGTCATTCTGTGGTAAATACACCGCATGCGATTAATAAAATTTATCATAGGATTAACGGTTCTGTCGGCACAACTGCATGCCGCACAGCAAACAATAGATTCGATATTGCGTTCGCCGAAACAGGCCAAGACCCGGTTTTCGATTTTGGCGGTTCGCGCCGACGATGGAGCGGCTCTGTATTCTCGTAATGCCAATACCCCCCTGATGCCGGCATCGAATATGAAACTGGTTACGACTGCTGCCGCGGTACACTATCTTGGGATGGATTATGTCTTCAAGACGCAGGTCGGGCTGCTCGGCAGCAATTTGGTTATTATCGGAGCGGGTGATCCGCTTTTGGCGGATTCGGTTACGGATACACGGTATGGCCGTAAGCCGGGATGGGTGATGGATACAATTGCCGATGTTTTAAAGCAAAATAATATCGATGCGGTTGACGATATCATTGTCGATTCCAGTTTTTTTGACAATAATCGGGTTCATTACGCCTGGCCGACGGATCAGTTGAATCAGTGGTATGCCTGTGAAGTCAGCGGGCTGAATTATAATGACAATTGCATTCATGTTCAGGCGGAAAAGAAAAATGGAAGTGCGGTGCTGTCTACGTACCCGCAGACTTCCTTTTTGACCTTTCACAACCAGGTTCGTGTTGTACGTTCCGGCAGCAGTGCGCTGGGAGCGTACCGCAATTCAAAACCCAATGCGCTGATTGTCAAAGGCAATCTTAATAAGCCGATCGGTTTTGATATAGCGATTGAAATACCCTCGGCGTTTTTTGCCTGGCACCTTAAAGAACGGCTGACCGGGCAGGGAATTTCCGTTCACGGCGGCCTTCTCGGTCAGTACCTAAAGAATGATCCGAATATTCGGATTATTCACACATTCGAAACCCCGCTGGCCGATGTGCTGGATCGCTGCAACAAAGACAGTCTTGGGCTGGCTGCCGAATCGCTGATTAAGACCATTTCCGCCGAAAAAACCGCCGGGAGGATTAATGGTGAGTGGCCGCATGGATTAAACCTTGTGTCTGAGTATTTATGCTCGCTTGGCGCCGATCCCAATGGGTTTAAACTGGACGATGGCTCCGGCCTTAGCCGCAACAATCGGCTGACAACGCGGATTCTTGTGTCCATTTTGAAAGATGTTTATGCCGGCGCAAACTGGACACGTTTTGAACAGAGTCTTTCCGTCGGCGGTCAGGACGGTACAACAACCCGGTACTTTCAGAATCCCATGTATCGCGGCAAAATTCTCGGCAAAACAGGCTACATTGCAGGTGTTCGCGCTTTTAGCGGTATTTGTAAAACCCCCTCCGGCGATATTTTGTTCAGTATTTTGACCGAGAATGGAAATGGTTTGACTCGCGAAGCGATTAACGATATTACCGAGTTGATCTTCGACTGGCAATTCTAACGACCTTCATTTTTGATTTTGGCCTCATACCCGGCCAGTTCCCCGGTTAGTTCCTCAACCAGATCTTTGAGCGTCAGGATGCCCAGCGGCTTTTTTTGATCCAGCCATTTACCCGGCGTATCCACTACGATTAACGCGAGCCGCTGAGAAGTTGTTCTGAGCGAGGCAATGGCATCCAGCGCTGAAGCTGACGCTCGCAGGCGGACAATGGGGCGGACGAATGGCCGGAGTGCCTGCATCTCGCTTGCTGTTCCCAGTGTTTCATAAATGTCAATGAATCCCAGGACAGCCGTGCGGTCTTTTTCATAGACAGGAATATGTCGGTGCGGGCACCGTCGAATAATTTCAAGCAGCGCATCGCGTGTGCTGTTTATCTCTGCCATTTCCACACGGTGAAGCGGAACCATAATGTCGCTGACGGATACTTCGGGGATATTGATTAGTCGCTGCATCATTTCTTTTTGCAAAGAGCTTAGAAGTCCTTCGTCACGGGTTTCCTGAATAATCGCCCGCACTTGTCCCCGTTGCGTAACATCCACCGCCGCAGCCGTATCGACCGACAGTCCCAGCAGACGCGAAAACACCCTGAATAGAATTTGCAGAAAGCCGATAGCGCCGCTCAGCGTAAACAGCCGCCAGAAAAAGCACACAAGCGGCGCAAGCCACCCGATTAACGTGTCTGCCCGATATAAAAAAATATTTTTTGGAATAATATCAACAAGGATAAACAGTGCAGGCGTCATTATCGCCGTGGTATAAAGTTCTGCCAGGTGAGCGCTGCCGAGATATTTCATCAATAGCCAGGTCACGATTGTCGTCAGGATATAATTGACCAGGTTGTTGCCCATCAGCAGCGACAGGATCAATCCCTGCCCGTCTTCGACCGCGCGAGACAATTCCCGATAGAAAGGCCGTTTCTGCTCGACTCCGACACGCAGTTGAAACCGGCTCAGGCGGTAAATTCCTGTTTCCGCTCCGGCAAAAAAAGCTCCGAGGAAAAACAGTACAATGATTATTAGAATCAGTATCAGGTCAATCATCTTTGGATACCATTGGCTCAAGGGATAAGATCAGTGTTTCAATACGATTTTGTCGAACCTGTTCAATGGTGAATTTCATATTCTGCCACCGCACCATGTCGCCATTTTTGGGAATCCGGCCCAGCAGGGCGGTAACCAGCCCTCCGAGAGTCGTCAGTCGAATCTGTTCGGGATCGACCCCGAACGCCTCCGCCCAGTCACGAATGGATAGTCGGGCGGACAGCCGATACGCCATCGGACCGACCTGCTGAATCGGGTTTTCCATTTCTGAGGCGGGGTTGGCGCCGAGTAACTGGTCAACGATGTCATCCAATTTGACTAAGCCTGCAATCCCGCCGTATTCATCGACGGCAACCGCGACGTCAATGGCGTGAGTTTGAAAAAACGCAATCAGCGATTCAATATTTTTTTGTTCCGGGACAAAATGTGCCGGTTTAACCAGGGCTTTCAATTCGACTCCCGGATTAGCCAGCAGGTCTCTTAGGTAGATCATTCCCACAATAGAGTCGATGGTGTCGGTATACACTGGAATTTGTCGGGTGGCATACTCCAGCATTTGCTTTTGCACTTCAGCGGGAATAGAATCCATTGGACAGCAGGGCATTTCGACTCGCGGACGCATTACGTTTCGCACCTTTAATTGCCGCAATTCGAGCATCTCCAGCAGCAGCATGTTTTCGTCTTCGCTGATTTGCCCTTTTTTGGCCGACTGTTCCAGAAGCAGGCGAAGCTGCTTTAAGGATATAGGTTGTTTGTTTTCTGCCATCTCATGTGCCGGGGCTGCCAGACGCACGGTGGGTTTGACAAACAGCAGGTTGATTATCGCCAGAATCGGCGTCAGGATTTTTATGGTAAGATAGCTTGGATATGCTGCAAATCTGCAAATGGCATAAGTATTGTTATATGCCAGCGCCTTGGGCAGCATCTCGCCAAAAACCAGCAGAACAAAAAATGTGACTC
>CAYTHV010000015.1:2755-34950 GCA_964437685.1 uncultured Pirellulales bacterium | reverse complement strand
CCCCTTTCGTCCCGGCACCACGACCAATGCCACATCTGCCATATTCTAAACGGACTGGCAAAAAGCGGTTTTATCGAAACCGGATCGCAAATTTATTTTGATCCATCGCCTGTCAGCCAATCCACATGCATTTCATTTGCTGTTTGCAGTTTTATTCCCGCAACAATCATTCCTCGCGGCCCGCCTGTCATGTAATTTCCATTATTGACTCGATTGAAAATTACGGACATTCGTTTGCAAACAATGTATTTGCTTGCAAAAAAGACGGTTGGTTATGCGCGCTGCAAAATATAAGTCTGCATTTACGCTGATTGAATTACTGGTGGTAATCGGAATTATCGCGATACTACTGGCGGTGATTCTGCCTGCGCTTCGTGCGGCAAAGTCGCTGGCCCAGCGGGTGGTTTCATCCAGCAATCTGCGGCAGATCGGAGTAGGGCTGACGCTCTATGCCGAGGACAATAAAGGATTATTCCCGCTGACCACACATACCACTTCAGAAATACGCAAGACGTGGATATATACACTGTCGCCCTATTTATCCGATGTGGATAAAATTCGGATTTGCCCGGCCGACCCGAAAGGCAAAGAACGGCTTGAGTTTAAAACCAGCAGCTATATCCTCAACGAGTATGTAACGCCCCAATACCGTTTTGGACAGTTGGTGCAATCCGAATCGTTTCCAAGTCTGGCCAAGCTGCGAAAACCGCAATCGACAATCACGGTTTTCGTTGCGGCGGACCGATGGAATCCGGCAGACACAGGAGCCGACCACACCCATTCACGAAGCTGGTTTTTGTCCAGCAACGCCGAAGATCGGTGGAGAGCGATACGTACGGATATTCAGCCGGATCGATATCGCACCGGGGCGTCCAGGCCGGATAATACCAAAGGTACGACACTGTTTCTTTATGCGGATACCCGGCCGGAAGTCATCGCCGCCAAAACGGTGAAAAGCCTGGCGGGTGAATTGGAAAATTTTGCAAAACCTAAACCCTAATTGATGAGGACGATTTCAATGACTCTCTGTCAAAAAATACTGACTATTTTTTGTGTTTCAGCGGAAATTGTTGTGTGTAATCTGCAGGCCCAAACGTGTGTTTGGTCGCAAAGTGACGTCGTAACACTGTATTTCGGGGTGGAAACTCCACTGCCCGATCCCTGTCATCCACATACGATCCCAGTGGCGCATACGGATATTGAAATCCCGCTGCGATTCAGCAAATGGGATGTTCACATCAACACCGACTTGCCGCAGGCAAATACACGCGTGGAAACCGAAGATGCATTGTTTGCATTGGGAACGTCATATCGTGTTTCATTCCCCGGTTATGTTCCATCAGGGTATGAATTTATCGGAGTTGTTCCGGATGAGACATTCTGGTATTACGACACCGAAGCGCCGTCGCCGGGGTATGATTCACAGGATATGACCACCGCCGAAGTCGGCGCTCTTTGTCAGTGGAATCCCAATAATCCAGCCAAAGGCGCAGCAGCAATGAATAAATGGCTCCAGGTTCAATTGACAGCGATTCGAGGACCGCAGGATGGTTTTGTCTCCATGTGGGAAGAAAACGAAACGGCGCCAATTGAATTTTTTGCATCCGCCGATGGTATTTCGGATACAGACGTCTATTATACCCCAGCCCGCCAGCATTCTCATAAACACTGGGCATTCACCAAGCCAGGATTATACGAGGTGGATTTGCAGATATCGACCTATTATATCTGCGATCCGCTGCTGACGGCGGATTTAAATGACGATTGCTTTGTGGATATGCAGGATTTTGCCTTGTTTGCCGCTCAATGGGTATCTGACGGCTTATTGGATTTTGTCGAACAGTGGCTGGATTGCGGCAGCCCTTTCGAATCGGAATGTCCGTAATTAAAATACCGTAATAATAGTCTAATTAAAAAAAGAAATTACAAAAAGAATAGAAAGGTAACTATAATGAAAACTCTTAACTGTTTGTTAATTATAATGACGTTGTTTGTAAGCCCTGTTTCTGCCACTGTAAATTACACGTTAGGTCATGGTGATATCGGAATGGGCGAAGGCAGCACACTCGAATTGCACTTGCATGCCCATGCCGGTGCAATCATTGATGGAACAGCCTTAGCCGAGGATACCGAATTTGAACCGGATGAAGCTATCACTATCGTTCCAGGCACAACGAAATTCGCCCGGCCGGAAGGTTCAAGCTGGGATTTTCTGGGCAATACCGCCGGCGCTGATACCTGGCGGCTTCCTTCCAACAGCGCTGCAGCAATAGCCGAAAATGCCCCGTTTCTGGGTATTGGGGCAGAAGAAATAGACTCCGGCGTATTCGTCAATGATCGATTAACATTAACCCTGATTGATGTCGTTGGCCCCGGCTATTTCAGCTTGTATAAAACCAGCCTCGGCACACCGACGGCCTATATGACCAGCTTTGGCGGGATCAGCGGAACGGATTCGATTATTGTTGCGACAGGTGGACATTCCCACTACAACTTCGGTTTCTCGCAACCCGGCAGCTATAATGTTACGTTTGCGGTTTCCGCGGTCAATTCCACAACTCTGGAGACCGAAACAAGCCAGGCAACTTATACTTTCAACGTTGTTCCTGAACCAACCACAATTGGCCTGCTGGCACTGGGGGCACTTGGATTGATCCGTAAACGGTAATCTGGAAAAGTTTTCAAAACTGCGGACAGGTCAATCCGGCCTGTCCGTTTTTGTTTTAATCTTTTACAACTAAAGCAAACGCAGAAACTCTACATTATACCATAGGCCATAATAAAATGCGTGCCATACATTGTAGATAGGCGATAGCTCAAACAGGGGTATATTGGAGCTACCAGAGCATATTGACCGCCGCGAGGATGGCGAGAATCTGGACGGCCAGATTGAATGCTTTTTGAGGTATCCAGCGAAGCAGGAATATCCCGGCTACCGCACCTATGGCAACACAGGGAAACAGGATGAGGTTGAATTTCAGCGAGGCGGCGGTAATCAAACCCAGGTGCATACTGAACGGAACCTTGACCCAGTTGAGAATCAGAAAATACCATGCGCCGGTGCCGATGAATTCGTTTTTCGGCAGCCGCATCGCCAGCAGATAGATAATCATAATCGGGCCGGCGGCATTGGCCAGCATGGTCGTAATGCCCGCAACCAATCCCAGCGCCGCGGCGAAATACCACTGCGTCGGGATATTCGCATTATCGTCGCGAAAGCGATCCCGCATATATTTCAAGCCAAGCATCACCAGCACAATAGCGCCAATGACCGGCTTAAGCTGGGCATCGTTAATATGTCCCATGATGAAATATCCGATGACGATGCCCGCCATCGCCCAGGGCATCAGCCGCAACAGGTGCGGCCATACGGCATGGCGATGATAATAAGCGACGGCAAAGATGTCCGCAAAAATCAGCATCGGCAGGACGATCCCCGTGGAAGCTTTGGCAGGAAGAATTGTCGCCATCAGCGGTACACACAAAATCCCCACGCCCGGCAGACCTGTTTTGCTCAATCCAATAATAATTGCGCTGAGTACCGCGATTGCCCACTGCGTACTGCTTAAATCCATAGAATCCTCAATAAAGAATCAGAAGTCGGGAGTCAGAAGTCAGAAACTTGTTCTATAACACGTTGTCGTGTTAGAATAGTGAGTCGGTCAGTTTGGGGGCGATGTATAACAGGTCGTAGGCGACGGCTCCCAGGAGAATGGTCCAGCGGAGCCAGTGCAGCCGGAGATTGAGAATGGTCATGATCCAGATGCAGCCGATAACCGCTGAAGCGCCCAGAAACAGCAGCATGGCGTACCAATACAACTCCCGCGGCGGACAGGACAGACCCAAAAGATAATTGCCCCCGGCCAAAAGCAATCCGGCGACAAAGCAAACCAACAGCCAGACCTGATCGGCTTTGCCCGCCCAGGCAAATGACTGAAGACCGAGGCCGGCGACGACAGCGAAAAATAACGCCGGAAAACACAGCCAGATAATCGGGGCAACATCGAGAACCGGTCCAAGCAGGCTTAAGACGACCCCAATCAAGACCGGAACCAGCAACATCTCTTTGCCGGAAAAGGCGAAGACGAACAATCCCATCAAAATGAACAACAGGGGAAGATGATAAAACCCGACCGCAAACGGCTGGGTGGTAAAAATCAGCGGGGTCAGGATGCCCCACAAGTCGGTCATTTCGAGAACGCGATTTTTGGGCATTGGGAAAAACGGGCCTGCCCAGAAATGAGCCGCCATCCAAAATAACCCTATGATGAAGCCGAACGGCAGACAAGTCAGCAAAACACTCAGACCTGTTTTGACAACGCCGCCGGAAGATTTGGCGTGATAATAAACCGCGGGACATAACAGCCAGGGAACGGCGGCAAAACACAGCCCAGCCATCACATGATATTTGATAAAGCTCAGCCCAAACAGGCCGAAGCCATAGATCGCCGCGGCCAGAAGCGATGCGCCAAACGATTTAATCCAGCGGCGAGTAACAACAAAACAGCCCATCGCAGCGAGAATGGAACTTAGGGGGATGAGTATTTTCATACCGCCAAGCTGAAATAAATGAGGACGATACAGATAAGCCGCAAAAGCCAGCAGCATCAGCGCTGCAGCAACGGGCTGTAAAACCCGCAGCACGTTACCGGAATTGCCTTTAGAATTCGTGGAAGCTGCTTTCATTGGTCCTGCCGCTAAATAAACATCCGAAGCACGAAATTCGAAATCCGAAACAAATTCAAAAACAAACTGGATTCCCGCCTGCGCGGGAATGACATTTTGGCGAACACGCAGATTCGTCCTTACAACATCACGGCCTAACTGCATTAGACCGTACCACACTGCAACGATTTTACTTTAATACCACTTTTTTGTCGCCGGAGGCAATCTGTCCTATTTCATAGACGGTTTCGCCGGTTTTTTCAAGTTTTTCTTTGACGGAGGCGGCAAAATCCGGCGCGACAATCAGTACGAAACCGATACCCATATTAAATACACGGTACATTTCATCTTTATCGACAGGGCCGAGTTTTTGCATTAATGGAAAAATCGGCGGTACGGGCCATGAATCGGTTTTCAGCACCGCATCGCAGTCATCCGGCAGAACACGCGGGATATTGCCGACTAATCCGCCGCCGGTGATGTGCGCCATGCCGTGAACAACCTGTTTGCGTTTATAGGAATTCAAAAGACTGACGATAGGACGGACATAAATCCGCGTGGGCTTGAGCAGGACATCGCCCAAAACCGCCCCGCCGAGTTCGTCGATGCAGTCGGTGGTTTTGTACTTGTTCTGCTTAAAGAAGATGTGCCGAACGAGCGTGTAGCCGTTGCTGTGGATACCGCTGGACGCCAGTCCCAGAACGACGTCGCCTTTTTTGACGGCGCTGCCGGTGATGATGCGATTGCGTTCGACGACGCCAACGGCAAAGCCCGCTAAATCATATTCACCCTTGCGGGTGTAGATGTCGGGCATTTCAGCGGTTTCGCCGCCGATGAGGGCACAATCGGCAATGCGGCAGCCTTTGGCGATGCTTTAGACCAAATCCGCTACGACGGCAGGATCGAGCTTGTTGATGCCGACATAATCGAGGAAAAACAGCGGCTCTGCGCCCTGCACGAGCATATCGTTGACATTCATCGCGACAAGGTCTTGTCCGATGGTGTCGAAGCGATTCATTTCCTGAGCAATCAGGACTTTGGTGCCGACGCCGTCCGTGCAGGCGACCAGCACGGGGCTTTTGTAATTTTTCTTGAACAGCTTTTCGTCGTAGTCGAGCCGAAACAGTCCGGCAAAGCCGTTTTCCAGCCCGATGACGCGCGGCCCGTGCGTGGAAGCAACCGACCGTCCAATGCGTTCAACCATCGTATCATTCGCGTCTATATTGACGCCCGCCTGTTCATAGGAGATTGTTTTTTTAGCCATTAGAGTTCGATATCATCAAATAATTGCATCTGGTGACGTTCCATTGAGAACTTGTTGACGACGGTGGTACAGGGTATGCGATAGTGCCCGCTCCAGCAGGCTGTGCAGTAATGACTGGCCGGAAATGATACGCAATTGAGCAATCCTTCCAGCGAGATATAACCGAGGGAATCAACGCCGAGATAATCTCGAATCTGATCCAGCGTGCGATGATTGGCGACCAGCTCTTCGCGAGTCGGAAAATCTACGCCATAGAAACATGGATTCTTGACGGGAGGACAGGCGACACGCATATGAATTTCTTTGGCGCCGGCGGCGCGGAGGGATTTGATTTTGCCTTTGGTCGTCGTGCCGCGGACGATGGAGTCATCGACAACAATGATACGCTTGCCGCGGACGGCTTCTTTTACAACCTGCAATTTCAGCTTGACGCCGAGATCGCGTAAATCCTGTGATGGGGATAAAAATGTTCTGCCAACGTAGTGGCTGCGGACAAAGCCCATATCGAATGGAATGCCGCTTTGCTGCGAATAGCCAACCGCGGCGGAGGTTCCCGAATCCGGCACCGGCACAACAATATCCGCATCGACGGGATGTTCTTCCGCCAGGCGAATGCCGCTGCGTTTGCGAACTTCGTGGACACTTTCGCCGAAGATGACGCTGCTTTGCTTGGCGAAGTAAACGTGTTCGAAGATGCAATGCGCCGGCGTTACGGTGCCGGGGGTAACGAAAAATCGGCTGGACATACCGTTTTTATCAAGCGTGATGATTTCGCCCGGTTCGACATCACGGATGTACTCGGCATCGATGGTGTCGAAGGCGCAGGTTTCACTGGCGACACAGAAGGCGCCTTTTTTGGTGCGTCCAATACACAGCGGACGAATGCCAAAGGGATCGCGAGCCGCTTCGATTCGGTCGGGAAATAAAAACAGAATGGAATAGGACCCCTGAAGATGATTCAGCACGTGACCCAACGGGTCGGGTTTGCATACGTGAGTAGGTTTGGCCAGCAGGTGAATGATAACTTCAGTATCGTTAGAGGACTTGAAAATTGAGCCATACGCTTCGTATTCATCCCGCAGCATCGAGGCGTTGATAATATTGCCGTTGTGCGCAACTGCGACCTGGCCGCGGGAGTATTCCCCCATAATCGGCTGGGCATTGCAGGGATTCGATGAGCCGGAGGTCGAATATCGCACATGGCCGATGGCGATGGGATTATTGAGGCGTTCGAGGATGCCTCTGCCGGCGCGGAAGACCCGCCCGACTTGTCCCATTCCGGTAAAACAGCTAATATATTCGCCGTCGCTGGAAGCAATGCCAGCAGATTCCTGACCGCGATGTTGAAGGCTGTACAGCCCGAAATAGGTCTTTTGTACCGCTTCGGAATCCCCAAAAACACCGAAAATTCCGCACTCTTCATGTTTGTCGAACATATTTGATTCTCTATTTGAACATTCCGCGACCTGAGAGTCTCTACCAGGCTTCCATCCTAATACAGACAATCTGCGCAGAATGAAAAAAGCAATGATAATTGACACATTACAGTCTAAGTCATTCCCCCCGGCAAGTCAAATCCTTTTTTAAGTAGGAAAATAAACAAAACCCGCCAAATAGCCTCATTAAAAAGGACATTGAGCCTCATATCGATGGAATTTTGGTGAAAAACCAATATCTTTCACTTTTTATGCTTGAATGGTTGGCTGGAATAATCGATGATTAGGATATGAATCCCACACAATATATTAACAGCGAAGATGTAAAATTTGTGTTTTCCCGTTCTTCCGGGCCGGGAGGACAAAATGTCAATAAGGTCAATACGCAGGTGACAGCGATATTAGACTTGCACCACTGCCGGTGTCTTAGCGATGGGCAAAAAGCAATCCTGCGGACAAAATTGGTCAACCGAATTGACAGCGAAGGACAACTTCAGATTACCGGCAACCGCTTCCGTTCTCAGATAGCCAACCGGGAAGATGTCATTGAACGGCTAAACCGCATCATCTCGACGGCATTGGTCAAACCGAAACCCCGCAAACCCACCAAAGTCCCCTATGCGGCGAAACAACGCCGGCTGGAAGGCAAGAAAATCCGCTCGGCAATCAAGAAAAAGAGAACCGGACGAATCGGGCTTGAATAGGTAGTTATTGCAACACGTCTAACCCTGCGGGGTTGTCTATGAATTCATCCGGATTATTGCTTTTTCTTCGGTCCGCCCAGAGTGCGAATCATGCAATAGATAAACAGTCCCGTGATTATCCCCCAGCTTGCCAGCATGAAAATCCATCCTGCGACAGTCATTGTCGGCTCTCCGTTTCAGGTCTTCGTTTCCAGACAATCCAAACCATCAACAACAGAAAGATAAAGAGTCCGCCCAATCCTATGCGTGTCAGCATCACAAACGGTTTATTGGCCGGCTCAACGTCGGTCATCCGCATTTTCCCCCACCATTCCTGCCAAAGCCAGAAACCGATGATGGTAATCAGCATCAACGGCGTAACGTACTTAATGATCCACCGATAAAAATTGGGTATCCGGATATCCGACCCCTGATGCAGCTCCGTCCAGGCTTTATCCATCCCAAATACCCAGCCGAATAAAATCGCTTCGATGGTCGCAAAAACAACAAGACTGACAGATGTGCCCCAGAAATCCATTTCACTTAGAACACCATTGCCATAAAAAAAGATAACCGGCTGGGTCAGGATAAATGTAACAACCGCAAAAATCGTCGTCGCCTCACGGCGGGTCAAGTTAAACTCATCTTTCAAAAACGCAATTGCCGGCAGCGCCAGCGAAATCGAACTGGTCAAACCGGCCAGAAACAATAGAAAAAACCACATAAATGCAAAATATTGCCCGAAGGCGATCTTCTCAAAAATCAGCGGCATTGTAACAAATCCCAGATTAAACAATCCCTCCTTAACAATACTCTGCATCTGCTCAGGCCCAATAAAAGCGAATGCGGCGGGAATCATAATACTGCCGCCGAGGACAACTTCAGCCAGTTCATTGGTCGTTGCCGCAGTCAGCCCAGATAAAGCGACATCATCCTGTTTGGTCAGGTAGCTGGCATATGTCAAAATCACACCAAAACCGGCGCTCAAGGTAAAAAATATCTGCCCTGCCGCAGCCAGCCAGACATTGGCGTCTTTCAGCTTGTCCCATTGAGGATTCCAAAGAAAACCCAATCCAGCAACAGGATTCCAGTTGGGTTTTTGTGCATCCGGCGTTCCGAGCGTCAAGACACGAATAACAATCACTATCGCCATGATGAACAGAACCAGAAGTCCCCACTTGCAGACCCATTCAATGCCGCCGCGAAGCCCAATATAAACGACTACGATATTCAATAAAAAAGTGATCGTAAAAAACAGGTATGCCCAGCCGATCCCATCGAAATGCACATTACTAACCAGCCCCTGATAACCGCTGAGAAAAGCCTGCATCCCATTCTGATCCGTACAGGATGCGTACTTGCCGGATAATGCAAAAAAGCTGTAGCCCAGCAGCCATGATTCAATGTAGGTGTAATAAATAAAAATAACCGTAGGACCAAAAATACCGATGACACCGAAGTATTTGATGAAGCGGTTTTTGCGCCACATGGTATGAAAAATACCCGGGGCAGTGCTGTTTTCGAAACCGCCGCCGTAACGGCCAATCGTCCATTCAATCCACATCAGCGGCAAACCCAAGAGGAAAAAACAGACGAAGTAGGGAATCATAAACGCCCCGCCGCCATATCTGCCGCAACCGCTGGAAAACGAAGAAAATTACCAAGGCCCACCGCGCTTCCCGCAACGGCCAAAATCACCCCCAACTTACTTCCCCAGCGTTCTCGACTCATCGAAGACCCTCTGCATCAAAGGTATTATGAACGCATTTCTGTTTTATTTTTCTGCCAATCCCAAAGCCGCCAGACTGTCACGCTCAATCACACTGCGTATTTTTTCACGCGGAACCTGGGGCAGATGTGTATCAGAAAGCATTTTATTGAATCCAAGTAGCGTCTCAATGCAGGTTTGCGGCGACGCATACGGATAGCCGCTGCCGAATAAAAGCTTGTCCATGACACCCGCTTCATACGCGGACATTACCAGATTATAGACTTCCCACACCTTTTGCGGGATAATGGTCAGATCGGCAAATACATTTTCATGCTTGCCAAGCAGGCACCATGTCTGTTCGATGAACGGAAATCCCATACGACCGACAATCAACTTCAAATTCGGAAACGTCCGGGCAACCTCATCCAACTGGAAAGGCCGGGCATAGTCCATCACCGCCTGTGCGCTAAACGGCGGGCAATTATGGAAGAACACCGGCAACTGTAATTCCTGGGCGGCCTCATAGAGGAGCATCGCCCGGCTGTGGGCCGGATGAAACTGGTCTTCGGCGCAATACAGTACCAAACCACGGAGGCCCTTATCAAGCACTTCTTTTTTCAGGTATTTCATCGTAACCGGGTCTTCGGCCGGATTGATCGCCGCAAAACCGACAGCTTTGCCATTTTGCCGAACATAGTCAATCAGCGCAGCATTACTTTCCCGCCGGTCACCCTGACAGCCGGACAGAACCAGGCAGGCATCCAAATCCCTGCAGGCATTGCGATGATCCTGGGGACTAATCTCAGACCCATCTGAATACAAATGTGTATGGCAATCAACTATCATTGCATCCTCTATGTTCGTACATAAAATCTTCGACACGACAAAATGACTAATTGACTCCATAATAAGAACAATACCGTCAATGTCAAGGGAAAACAGGCTGATAGATGGGTGCGTGCGGCATATCACAACCTATATTATCTACCAAAAATTGTTCGTTAGCCTCTGTTGATTCGGTGTTTTTGCATTTTTATATCAAAAAAATGTGTTCTCAGGCGGCGCATTCGGGATAATAAATATCCATTTTATATTAAATTCCATAGGAGTCCGATTTTTTCATTCAATACAGGAAGCATCGCCATATCGACTATCTACCAAGAGCAGTCTCAAACATTGCGATGATATTTGTGCTCGGCATATCCGCCGTCAGCACCTGAGACGGACCAATCAATAATCCTCCGTCCGCAGAAAAGATGTCGAGTACACGCTTTGTTTCATCGGCGACCTGTTGGGGCATCTCATTAACCAAAGTCATGTGGCTAACGCCGCCATCGAGAGCAAGACGCCCTTTGCGAAATTCCTTTAATTTTGAATGGTCATTGTCTTTTACATACGAAGGAAATGGATTCCAGCAATCAACGCCTATTTCGATCAAATCTTCCATCAGCGGCATAATATAGCCGCAGGAATGAAACCAGATTTTCGCCCCATATTTATGGACAATATCAAAAGCCCGCTTCCAGGCAGGTTTATAATAGGTTCGCCACATCTGAGGGCTGATCATTAGGCGATCCATTGTACCCAGGTCGTCATCAGCACGGATAACATCGATAAGCCCCCCTGCCGAGATCAGGAGTTTTTCAATATAGGCACAGGTAAAATCGGTAAGATTTGTCATAAATGTTTCCATATAGGCCCGATCGATAACATCCATCAGGGCTTTTTCATTACCGCGGAGCATATTGTGCATTTGGTAGCCCAGACCGAGATGTCCTGCCGCAACCGGCATATCTTTGTCACGGATTTCTTTGGCCTTAGAAGCAATATGCGTTAAGTCAAAGTCTTCAACGCAAGGCCAGCAATGCGACTTGAGGGCCTCAACCGTATCACATTCAGAAAGACCAAAATGGTCCGGGTATAAATTACCCCAGAAATCGAGTTCGGAACCATTTGCTGTGTGTTGAATTACACCTTTGTAATGCCCCATGACGGCATTCCATTCCCATACGCTGAAACCGTCAATACCAGCAGCAGTGTATAACCCATTTTTATCGTAAGTTCCAAAATACTTATAGACCTCAGTGATATTACCTGCATCGTTTGCTGGTGAAATATCAAAACTGATGGGTGGACGATCCGGAATGCCGCATCGCAATGCTGTCATACACCGTTCATATCGCGTCATGATCATAGGCAACCTTATGAAAAATAAGTGCAGTATTTTTCCATCGCATCAAAGACAGCACGGATATTTTCCATCGGCGTCGGCGGCCAGGGTTGATAGCACAGCGACAAACCTCCTTCAGGGCTGCCAAGTTTGACAACATATTCTTTGATATGCGCATCGATATCTGCCGGTGTGCCATTAACTGTTACACTCTGGCGGTCGATATCAAGGTCGATAGCGATACGGCCCTTGACATGTTTGGCAAGATTGTCGATGCCGTTGACCAAGTCCTGCATATTGATCACGTCACCGCCGCATTCGATCAGGTCGTCCATTAAATCCATGATATAGCCATCTGAATGCTCGTGGACGATGACGCCGGCCTGCTTAACCGGTGTCGTCATTTTCAGATACACGGGTTTGATATATTTTCTAAACAACTCAGGCGAAATCATGGGACTATTTTGCATACCAAGGTCTTCGGCAATGGTGATCATATCTGGTTTTAAGGCAATGTAACGTTTGAGTAATTCAAGATTGAATGTTTCAATGATATTGATAAGTGTGTGCAGCCGCGGATCGTCATCCATCATATCAAAGAGAAGATTGGTATAACTGCGCAAGTCCTGCAGACGCAAAAATGTATGGCCATGAGGCAGATGGCAGGCGAAAATCCAGCCGTCTTTTCTGGCCTGCTCGCCGTCGGCTTTGATTTTTTCCAAATCAATAGCATACATTCCATTGTGTTTATCGGGATTGGGAGCTTTAAATGCAGCAAACTTGCTCCAGTCATCCAGTGCATGCGTTTTGACCGCACCGACCATACCGGTGTAGCTGGTTTCCCACACACAGCCCCAACCGTCTGTATAAGGCACACCTTTGTGCATATCGGCGGGGATATAGACATTATCGGGAGTAACCGAACCTTTTTGGTAGCCGGGAAAGAGCTTCGGATGTGTTAAGTACAGATTTTCAAGTTCAGCCGGATCATATTCCGCACTTTTCCATAGAATCGGCGGAACACCAGTTGCCATAGGAACCCACGCAGGCTTTTGAAAACGATACGCACGCATTAAATTTTCACGATAATTCATTTAATAACCTTTCGACAATTCTATCTTACTCTATAACATATCCTGCATCATACAACTTCAGATCCATCCGGGACCTTGTCCGGAAATTATCTCCAATAAACTCCATACTTACTCAACCACAGGTTTATTCGGCATTTAAACATATATTTTGAATCACAAGACCTCGCTGAGCCGCAGGACTTGCTTCGATTCTTATCCGGACATATTTTGCGCAAGATGGAATATTGAGCCGTCTCAAAAGAAAAGCAGATCCGGGTCCTTCAATCGGCGTAACATATCGATCAAGCTGAAAACTTGCACAATCCATTTCATCTCGATACATTCTTCGCCATTCTGCACAGATACCTGCTTGTAAGGCTACAATGCTTTCAAATGGCTTTAAAATGCAGTAATCAGATAGCGGTTGCATGTCGTCTATTGCAGATAGCCAGTCTACGTAAATGGCCGCTCTGCCTTCGAAAGACCCAAATAGTATATTACATAAAAGGCTGCATACTCCTGCCTTGCCCGGCAATGCACATATCCAATTGGCATCCGCAGCAACATTCACATCTGTGATCGACAACAAGGCTGTTTGCGCCGGCCGCAGTGAACCTTCTGTTGACACTTGTTTGAGATACAGTTCATCAATCCAGAACAACGCAGTTCCTGTTTCGGTCGTATGCAGTATCAGTTTATAATAATATGTATCCGCGGAAGTCTTTGTCGGAACCTGATGCGTCAGCCATATGTGATTTGAATCTGCAGGCACTTCAAATCGTTGTGAACCTATTTGATCAAAATGACAATCCAGTGAAATAAGTTCAATATAAGGGGCAGACCCGACAATTTTATCAATGTTTATTTTATAGGTAAGCAGGTATTCTGTGTATGGCTGCACTTTCAATTGATGATGCAAATAAACCATTGCAGAGTCAGATTCGGATTTATCCGTAAACCTGATGGATGCTTCAGTACCAAGCCGTTTTTGATTATCAAATACAGCGTATTTGGCGCAAACTAAATTGTGTTGGAAAAATCTGAACTGATCCCCCTTTTCCAATAAGAAGTGCTGCGAAGATTCTTCCTCGGCAAAAAATTCGGGCGATACTACAATTTCAAACGCATAGCTGTTTGGGAGTCCCAACAACAATACATGGATCAACACAAATTGAACAAGGCTGATTATTTTTTTATGTCGTTGTATTGTCATAATAAGCTCTCCAGCTAATCACCACATTTAGAGGAATATTGATATTTGTGATCCGCAGATGCCTTAGAAGGATTTCTTTTGAGCGTTTTCGCTATTTCAGGAGTAAACGCGGAAGGACGGTTTTGTCGATCCCATTCTCTATACATCCGCTCAAGTTTCTGCACTAATTCAGGATGAGCATTTCGCATATCCTTCATTTCACTGATGTCATCACGGAGATTAAAAAGTCCTCGTCCCATTGAAGTATAGACAAGTTTCCAATCACCATATCGGATTGCATATTCCCCGGTGTGGGGTGGAAGTTTCCAAAACAGGGCATCATGCGGCGAGACCTCTTTCGGTTCCATCAAAAACGGCAACAGATTTGTGCCTTCAAATTTCCTATCCGGCTTTTGACCACAGGCTGCCGCCATGGTGGGCAGAAAATCCAAATTGCTTACGGGGAAATCAACTATCTTATTAGCCGGTATTTTCCCCGGCCATCGCATCAGCATCGGAACACGAATACCTCCTTCTAACAGTGTGAATTTGCCCCCGCGCAAAATCCAGTTCAACTGACTGCATGGTTCACCACCGCCATTATCGCTGGAGTATATGATCAGCGTATTATCAGTCAGTTTCAGTTCATCCAGCTTGTTCAGCAGTTTTCCTATTTCCCCATCAAGCACATCATACATTGCCCGGGTAGTCGTTGCATTATCACCATAACCCAACGCTTTATATTTTTGATACGTTTCACGAGGAACTTGCAATGGCACATGGGCACAATGATGCGTAAGATAAAGAAAGAATGGGCGATCTTTGTTGGCTTCTATAAAATCAATGCCTTGCTTTGAAATTTCTCTGGTTAGATAATCCATGCTTTGAACAGGTGTATGTTGATCAAAAATGGGATTATAGCCGCACTCTATGTAACGACCATTGGTATCGGCTCCACTCCCGACATCTGCTTTCCAGTAATCGTGTGTTGCGCCCATAAAGCCCCAAAAACGATCAAAACCTCTGTTTAAAGGGTGGTTATACTTGAATTCATCGAGTTCTCCTCCGACATGCCATTTTCCAATGGCGGCGGTTGCATAACCAAGCTCTTTAAAATACTGTGGCGCAATTTTTTCTTCGCGCGGGAAACTGACCATAGAATCTCCCGAAACATCATATACTCCTAACCGTGCCGGATGACGGCCGGAAAGCATACCTACTCGCGATGGCGTACACATTGCAGCGCATGCGTAACCTTGCGTAAAGAGTACTCCCTCACGAGCAATTCGATCAATATTCGGGGTGGCGATTGCAGCATTGTGTGAATTCGCGCTGATGTCGCCATAGCCTTGATCATCTGACAGAATCAGAATAACTTTGGGGCGGTGATTTGAAGTACTATAATTCCCGGCAAAACTATTTTCAGCCTGTGTGAGTTTCTCAAAGTGCCCGCACATGGCGGCGGCTATAAATCCAACACTCGCATGCTGACAAAAATCTCGTCTACTCAAAGAATCGATACTATAGCTCTGCCTCACTTTATTCCTCATTCATTCTCCAATCTTGTCAAGTCACTGTAACCAACATGCCGGCACATATATCTTGACCGCACCAAACAGACCTTAAAGCTGATTTTCCATACATACCCATCCATTTATTTTTCCGGCGTCAATGGTATCTTTCCCTGCCAATATCCCGGTACGCCATCATGACGCAGGCTATCCGGGTTCGGCAGTTTTTTGTAACGACTGTCCATATCTACCTGCCATACTTTTTTCATTTCAGGTGTACAGATTGTCGGTGCACAGGATTTATAGAAATCCGCTTTGAGTTTGAGAAGTTCTTTTACAATCTCCGGATGTTCAGCGGACATATCATGTTGTTCATATATGTCTGCTTCGATATCATGAAGTTCGGTCACTTTCACAAATGTCTTGTCGTAAGTCGTCTGTGGGTCGCGGTAGCAGCAAGTTAATTTCCACTTGCCTTTACGCACCGCCCATTGGTCAACCTCCTCATCCAGTCCCCAATACATCACGTCATGCGGCGGTTGTTTTTCCTTGCCTGTAAGATAAGGTACAAGATTGACACCATCGAGCGATTTTGGCAAAGCAGCACCAGCCGCGGCAGCACAAGTAGCAAAAATATCAAGATGGCTGACCGGTTTTTCATACACAGTCCCTTCCGGTATCCGTTCCGGCCATCGCATGATAAACGGTATGCGAATCCCGCCTTCCCAGTAAAATCCCTTGCGACCGCGCAAACCAGCATTGTGCTGTACCAGATGCTGTGGCGTTCCATCGCCATCATCGGCGCCGCCGTTGTCACTAGTAAAGAATATCAGTGTATCGCTGTCAATACCCAGATGCATCAGGTGATCCAGTATTTTACCGATATTTTCATCCATCGAATCAATCATAGCCCGCGCCAAATCCCGCATATTGAATGCACCACCTTTTTCCGCTGCATAGGGAGTCAGTTTTTCAAGCGTCGCCTGCATCGGAGGATGTGGAGCATTATAAGCAAGGTAAAGAAAAAATGGCGTCTTTGTCTTGTTTTGCTCATTGATAAAATCAATACTACGAGCAGTCAACTCATCTGTAAGATAGTTAATTTTTTCGACGGGCATATTCTGGTCATAAGTATAAGCATCATGGTCCAGCGAAAACGCATGAGTGGGGTCACCGAGATTCGGATCGTAATAATCGTGCTGGCCGCCCAAAAAGCCATAGAACCGGTCAAAACCATAATTCAGTGGACCTTGTGGGGGGTTATGTCCTAAATGCCATTTGCCAATGCAAGCGGTCGCATAGCCCTGCGATTTTAAAAACTGCGAAAGCATCAGCTCATTTTTTGGCATTCCCGCCAACGTCTCTTTAAATTCATACCATCCAAAATGCTGCTGATAACGCCCCGCCAGAAGACCTGCCCGTGAGGGAGCACAGACCATACAAGTCGCATACCCCTGTGTACATCGGGCACCCTCTGCGGCAAGGCTATCCAGATTCGGAGTCCGAATCCGCGCAGCGGGAACATTGGGGTCCTGGGGATAACAGCTTAAATCCCCCCAACCCAAATCGTCGGCAAGAATCACGATGATATTAGGCTTCCGGCGTGCGGGCTTTCTGCCGCTCTCATTGGGTTCTGCAACCTGACCCAGTGCATTCAATGTCCCCATTGCTCCGGCTGCGACAGCCCCAAGGCCGACATTTCTCATAAACGTTCGTCGGTTGACATTTATCATACTCACCTTACCTTTCTTATCAGCACAACATGCGGTATGGGTTTGTTAACAACAACTATTTGTTCATTTAAGAATTGGGCATCTTCAATCAATTTGCTCTGAATCGGCTTATATTGGCAATACGGCTCAAAACTTTTTCTTACAGATTCAAGGTTTTGTGAACCAGTAAGTGTTTTCAAAAAGAGAGCAATATCTTTTTGTGCTGTCTTGATATCATCCATTTCGTAGGACTTTTTCAATTGGCCATATTCCATCATCGCAATATACCTGAGCTTGTCGGCAATGATGCGGTGACGTTTAAGGTTTAACTCCCCTACTTTCTGGGCCTGCCGCTGCTGCGGAGTATCAGCAAGTAAAGCAATATTGATTCCTTTAGAAAATTCTTCGGACATATAATCGCCGATTTGACTATCATCAATATAAAGAGAGTATTTTCCCACCGACAATCCATTGACTTTCAAAATCTCCTGATTGAAATCGTTTTCAAATGGAACTAATGGGCGGCTGCCAGCCGGAATTTCAGTTATTGGAAACGGAAGCGATTGTTCGAGCATCTTAAATGTAAGACTGTCATCTGCATATTGAATACTTTCAACTTTACATCGTGTTTCGCTTACTATCTTTTGCTCTTTCGCTTCAATCTCCACTGCTGAGACAAGAGCCGGCACGGCTTGCTGCTTTAAAATATCATAAGCAATAATAAAGTGGCCAGCTTCCAATGGATGCACTCTATCAGAAGCAAATAGAGAAAACTTCCTGTTGCCTGACTGCTGCTCTGCTGTTATCCGTTTGAAATGATCATGGACATCAACCAGAGGGATATTCCGTTGTCCGGCAAGTTCACGAAGTTTTTGAACATTATCGTCAAATCCGTTGTAGCAAGGCAGTACGGGAGTGCCGCTTTCGACGGTATTGTCATATATCGGCGGTGATATCAAAACCACTTTGCAGTTCTTCTCCTGCAACCGGTCGATGAGTTTTCCCATGTCCTTTATGTAGTCATCGGGGCCGATACTTTTATTATTTTGCCAGTATATATCATTGATGCCAAACATGATGGTTGCAACTGTGGGTTTGTGTATAAAGATATCGCTATCGAGGCGATCTATCGCCTGACGTGTTATTCCGCCGCCACAGCCGCAATTATAGATATCAAATCGCGCTTCCGGAAAACGGGTGATGTAATAGAGATAGACGAATCGATGATATTCGCCTCCGTGGGTAATGCTGTCGCCGATAGCACACCATGAATCACTCTGGGTAAACATCAGATTACTGGAAGATGACAAGTCTCCGATCGACCACAGATACCATTTGCCATTTTTATCGCAGACAAAATGGAAAGGCGTCCCGGGCAATCCTTCTTTATTGAAAAGCGTAGGTTCAAAATACGGCTTCCAACCATAACGCAACGCCGTCGGATTTTTTACCTGAGGGCATGACACAATTGCATCCGATTTATTTATTGTCGCAACTGCTGGATAAAACTGACCATCTGCGCCGGCAACTTCAACATCGTTCCATTTGTTTCCATTGATTTGTAATTCGCTGCCGACTGTATCAAAATGAACACACAGCTTATTCGGCTCATTTTTAACCTCAACCGGTATCGGACCAGAATAAATACACGATTTTCCATATATTTTGGCCAATGCCAAAAACGCCAGACGCTCCCCCACTGGTTTTTTGCGAGGCGGATGCAGGTCGTTCGGTTCGCCAATATCTACGGTGACAGCCATACCTGTATCAGGCATCGACCGACAGACATTCAGCATACTCTGGCGACTCCATGGCCAATGTTGGGCATAGGGTAATATATCCCATCCCGGCAATTGGACAAAAAAGAACGGCAAATGAGACTCTTGCCATTTTTGCCGCCACCCGGTAATTAAGGCACGCAGTATATCATCATAATTTTGAGCAATTTCGAGAGTCTGTACATTGGCTTTACCCTGATACCAGATAACGCCGCGGATCGAAAAAGGTATAACCGGATCGATAAGCGTATCAAACAATGCAGACCCTGAGTAACCGCGTGCAATATCGAGTTCTTCAGGGAGAGGCTTGGGCGGCTGTGATACTGTGGGAGCCGAATTGGAATCGTGTTTATTAACGGCCTTGTAATATTCTGAAAATTCCGCGTTATATTGTTCTACTTGAGTCTTATTTTGCGCAAAAAGGTCAGAATACTTTTTTATCACGGGCACCTGCATAGCCATTTCATGAGGCGTCCATTGCTGAATGGGCGAACCGCCGCGGCTGATGTTTATCAAACCAATTGGAACATCCAACTGCTGATACAGTTTGCGACCGAAATAGTAAGCTGTCGCCGAAAATGGCCCGACGGTTTGGGGGGCGCACCTTTGCCAGCCTTTCTTATTCCACTCAGGATGCTGGGGGTCGCAAAAGAGCCTAATTTCAGGATAATTCGCTCTTACTATTTCTTCCCTGCTATTCTCCACCCCATTGGGGGCCCAGGAGATGCCCTCCATAGGCATATACATATTTGATTGCCCCGAACAAAGCCATACCTCGCCGACAAGAACATCTGTAAATGTCAGCGGTGTTTGCGATTCAGAAGCAAAGATTGTCATCGTGCGAGGTTTGGCGGAAGCGGAAAGCGGATCCAGTTTCAGCATCCATTTCCCGTCTGCCCCGGCAGTAACCATTTTCTTTTGTTCGGCAAACTCCACCGTTATCCGCTCGTTTGCAGCCGACATGCCCCAGAGAGGAACCGGCTTGTCGCACTGCAATACCATATTATTACTAAAAACAGGCGGCATGGTTACCTTAGTATATGCAACCGAAATAATCGCACAATATATTAGTATTAACTGTTTCATCTGCATTGCCTTGTTAGTTGGTATCCGAACCTGGATAATACAACATCTGATCCAGTGACAGCAGACCGCTCTTTTTGCGCTGCCATGTGACCATTTGACCGATATAGAGTTTCCCCTGCGGACAAAGTTCGTGAATTCGCCGGATTTCAAACAGTACTTTTGCCGGTATCAGCGACTCCGTTTTTGTCGCCAACGCCGAAGCATCGGCAGCGTCCACCTGTACAGTCCAGCCATCAAAAACACCGATTTCTTTCACAGGACAGGTTGTTCGATAGAGTACTTTTTCAGGGTTATCTTTGTCGAGTATCATAATGCCATAACCTGCCGTGGTACTCTTTTTACCATTCTTTTCATCCCAGCGGATGCCGGTATAGATAAGTGCCCAGCCGACATCCTTGATAAATTGTATGGCCTTGCCGTCAAAGATCATCGCGTCCGCATCAAAATATCCCGGCGCAGTATTGATTACACGCACATCGCTTTCCGTATATCCATCCTTTTTAAGTGTACGAACCACATTCAAATTTCTACGAACCGGGTCATTTTGGATTTTCCATTCCCAGCCATTGACCTTTTCAGGCAACAGATAGCTATTGGGAACGATTTTGCCCGCCACGTGCCTTTGATGACTTTTGCGAGCTTTAATATCCGCTAAGACCTGCGGCGGCACCAGTTCCCGCAAGGTGAACTTCGCGGCCGAGATTGCTGTGTCGCCGCAGCCGCTGTACATAATGAATTCATCATCCTCACCCACTTTATTCGGGTCCAGCGGTATCTGACCACCAACAAACATCACGCCATCCAGATGCGGCAATTTGCTGACCCAGGCGCCTTCCATCGTATATTCACGCCAGACCTCGTCAAATTCGAGAATCTGGGCTTCAGAGTAGTAAAGCAATTCTCCGGTTTGATAGTCCTTAATCCGGAAATAGGGGTAATACAAAATTTTATGATCCGGCACAGACGCATCAGAAACCATTCTATCAAAACAACCATGCGTTACATCAATGTACACATCCACATCGCCAATCTTTGCCCGTGTCGGCAGACCGTTATTGCCTACGTGCGAATTATCCGTAAACCCGGGCCGTGTATTGGTTTCAAAAACACCATACTTTGTCAGTCCATCCGGAGTCACTTTGGCAAACACATCTTTGCCGGTATTCAGCACCGCCATGCCATCCGCCAAAGGACGATGACACATCTGTAATGTTCCATCCCCCAGCTCAAAGAAGACAATGTCGCCTTTATGTATTGGCGAGGCAAATAATCGATTCGTACCCTTTACGCCACACGGCTGCCACACATCCTCTGTCCACCACAGATTGTGCCAACGCACCCTGATTTGATCGATCGGTTCCTTTGTCAGAGCAATTGACGCATTCACTTTATCGATAAATGTTCCTACCGGCATACGAACAATGCAGTCATAACAATCACAAAGTGTCCCTTCATGATAAATCACATATAGATATCCTTCGTGATTGAAAAATCTGAAATCGTGCAAGACTGCTATCTCCTCTTTATACCGACTCTGATAAGCTGCAAACTCCGTCTTATTCTGCGGCAGCGGCGCCTTGCGAGGTTTAGTCATAATCGGAAGCGGAAATCGACAAGTTACTTTTTCACCCTGCTGATCAAGGATGGCAAGTCCCAGATGACTTGCCCATACATCCCAGTCTTCAATGCGGTAAAAATCGTCCGCCCCGCCGGCACGATACCCCAAAAAGACCCGCGAGTCTTCATTGAAACGAACCACACATGGATTGGTTACGTGGTGACTTTCCCATGATTTACTGTAGCCTTCCATAATCGGCTCAAGCACATAACCGTGTATTTTTCTTGCCTGATATTTCTTATCACATCCGCATTTCATTATTGACCTCGTCTTTCTAATTTACCATTATTCCTCTATCGGCCATATCCTGCCGCAACGCATTTACGCCTGTAAACTGCACCGCATCCAATCCCGCTTTTTTTGCCCCACACACATTTTCCATTAGATCATCCACATATAAACACTTCGGTGCTTCAACACCCGTATTACGTACCGCCGCAAGAAATGCCTCTTGTGAGGGCTTGCGAAAACCTGTTTGAAAACTTAATGTCGGCTCGTCAATCATGGCAATAAACTTAAACCGCCGCCGAATATAATCCCAATGCAAAGGGTCTGTATCCGAAAGCAGACCCAGCCGCACCTTGCCGTGCAATTCAGTTATCAAGCGATCCATTCCATCCATGGGATCAAACACATCGCACCACTGTCTGAAAAACTCCGTAAAATCCAACTCCAAAGAATATTTCTTTTTCATCGCCTCATAAAAATTCTTCGGAGCCAGTTTTCCGGCGTTGTATAAAGCATACGCCGGCTCCCGCATCATCTGGGCAACCGCGGCTTCCGTGCCATTTTCCAGCGAATGGCCAAATAGTCCGAATATTCCCCGCGTAATATCGACATTCACAAGAACTCGTCCCATATCAAATATGATCGCTTCAATCTTATTTTGCATCTTTAGATTTCCTCGGAGCCGCCACCGTCCCGGCATCTTCAAATTCCGCCGGTAATTCCACAAATCGCACAGGCCGCATCGGATCATATAACAATTCCATCGCCAAATCCACCGCCACTGATCCCATTTCCTGCCATTGAACCACCATGGTTGAAACCGGATCAAAATGGTGCGGGCTTATCGCCGCCAGATGATGCTGTCCATCATAGCCGATGATGGATACATCTCTGGGTGTCCGTATTCCTTTGTCCGCAAGTTCCTCCCGCAGCACATAGGCATGCAAATCATTGGCGGTAATCACTGCCGTAGGAAAGGGATCCAGTGCAAATAGCTTTTGAGAGTGCTGTCGGAGCATTTCAACGCTCCTTGTCGGCTCAAACCTGCCCATCTGATAGTTCGGCGCATTACCTGTGACCAATAACTCCTGCTTCAAAATTCCCCGCACTGCCATCTCAGCCACAAAGCCAGCCTGCCGTTCATGAAAAGTATAAGTCACTGCCGGGTCATCTTCATGCATACACCAAAATGCAATCCGGGTATGTCCTCGATCGGCAAGAATGCTGACAGCTTGGCGAACAGCCTCCAAATTATTACTATTGACAGCACTAAAATTAAAACCTGTCATACGGCTATCCACCAGCACAACCGGCACGTTCTTTTTGGAAAGTTCTTCGAGTACACCGGGAGCGCTTTTGCCAAGCACTATCGCCACCCCAGCCCTTTCATACGGAAAGCTGCTCATAATCTGCCGGTCATTGGCCATAAATATGCTTGATACAAGGCCATTATCCTGCATCTGTCGGCAAATCCCGCTAAAAACCGCATCGTAAACTTCAATACCAATGCGTTCGGCTACCACATAGATCTGTTTTGAAGCAGTCTCCTCTCTCATTTGATAGAGTGTCCTATCGACTTCCGATTTGCTCATATAACCGTGAGTCTGGCAGTAACCCAGTATCTTTTCCGCCATTGTCTTTGAGACCAGATTGGATTGTCCGCGCACCGCTTTTGACACCGTACCCGGGGACACATCGAGCTTTCTGGCAATCTCACGAATTTTGATTCGCGACATAACACTCCTTATCCACACGTTTGTTTCTGCCGGTGTTTCCATTTTAACGGAAACACTGATTTAACACTTTTTCCTATGTTTGATTCAAAAATACAGGTTGTTACGGAATGAACCCAAGACGAAGATCATCGATATACAGTGAATTACCGGGTGTATCCCAGGTACTAAACCAGAACTGCACGGTTTTTATCTGGGTAAAATCCAGGGGTGCGCCATCCGGTGCAAATGCCGACAGAGGTGCAGTTATTTCAGTCCAGCCTGTAATACTCGGCCTTGTTACTGTAAACCTTGCAAACCTGCCGCTATTATCAAAAACTATTACTTGTTTTAAAATGGCATCATTGACCAAGTCTGTCCAGAGCATAAAACTAAGTGACTTACCCGACATATCAATTGCAGAAGAAAATGTACGAGTTGGACTAATATCCCACTGGGTTGTACGAGCTTCGAATTTTACCCGTAACGCACCGGCGCCTTCATAGAATCTGTCAGGCGTAACGGATTGTATCATCAGGCCGGTATTGTGGCCATCAACCCATCCATCCGCCGCAAAATTATCGAAAGATTCAAGTTGTATATCAGCAATGTCATTTGAAGTAAGCCACTGAGAACCAAGAGCAGCAAAATCATAGAAATCAATGCTATTATTATCAACAATATCCGCCCTACCCAGACTGTCACCAGTATTCAGCCAGTTTTGCGACATTATTTCAAGATCAAAAATGTTCACCTTACAGTCGCCATTGATGTCAGCCGGCAGCCGCTGTGACGAGGCCTGCACCTGAGGGCACGTAGTATATGCCGTATTGGTTTGATAATCTACAATCACATCATGGATTAACTTTTTATTTCCGCTGATTGTTACTGTGCCCCCGGCCGGCGCCAATACCAGCACTTGAGCCGAATCGGCGGGGATGTTTACCTGCGTTACGCCTGTTACATTGACCTTGACCATCCCCTGCGATACGGTGTCATAGATATCCACCGGCAAAGTTCCCACATTGACATCCAACGTCTGTGCAGAGGTGTATGGATTGTAATACAAATAGGTCGGATATGCCGTACTGCGGTAATAATCAGTTTTTAACAAATCAAGCTGAAGAATCTTCTCGACATTGGTCGTCTTGACAATGCCGCCAAGAATCCCGACATACGCACTGCCGTAAAGACCTAAATCAGTATTGCCCCAACCGTAACTTAACGGATCACCGGAGGCATAAGGCTGGATGGCATTGTTTTTGCATTCAATCCAAATTTCATCAATATAGAGCTCGTCCATCTCACCGCGACCGGTTTTGTAATTGTCACTGGCTCTGATGTAGAGTTGTCCCGCACCGCCAGCCCAGTTACCATCTATCCAGTAATCTCTGTCGGTCTGGTTGATTGTGAACATAAAGTTCCACGGACCTGTGGGACTTGTTGACCAATACATATCAAAACCCGTGTCGTTATCAGAACCCAATTTATTCATGTGCCCATGAATGACCAGCTTGTCCCAATATGCCGGATCAGCATCGATCTGAAAAGACCAGATATGCTCAAGCTGATTATTGGCCGTTGTCGGTCCCTCTTTTAACACTTCATAGACCTCATCTTTTGCCCAGGTCTTGGAATAGTTACCGGATATAATCGAACCGGGAGAGGTGTTGTAATCAGCCGCAGCATGGGCATAACGGACTCGTGTTTTTTTAAGCCCTTCATAACCGATGCAGGAATCCGGGTCATACATAAATGCCCAATCCGAACTAGTCTGATGATTGGCATCATACATATAGGAATAATATAACCTGACGCTGTTTGCCAGATTCAGCATATATTTACCCATCGCCCTGGCATACCGCTGGTCATACCGAGGCATTGGGACAACGGCTCCGGCAAGATGAAGCGATTCCAGCTCAAATGAATAGTTAGGAATCCCCATCAGGCCATCAACACCTAAGTCGCCCCAGGTCGCACCACCAAGAACACCACATCCATTACTATTGCCAGTAAAACACCAGTTAATCAATTTAGTCACATCATAGTTTGTGCCCTGCTCCATGTTCATTCGTAATGCAATATATGGTGCATAGACCAACAGCACATCATAAAGCGGACTTGAGGTTTGTGCCTGCAAGTATTCCATACACCATTTGGCGGCCGTAAGGTATTTCGTGTCACCGGTTTTGATGTAGGCTATATACTCTACCCAGCCAATCGCGGCGGGAGCATCATTTTCCCGCCAGACACCATTGTAATACGGAGCCATTGTAGAAAAATTAAACGCCGTCCAATTAAAATTCGGCAGCGTCCACGGAGATATCTTACCGCCCATTGCCACACACGCATCATACCAACGGTCGGCAGTCGTAATAAAATCATTACTGAAATTGCCTGTATTGGGATAGAAATAATTAAGTTGATAAAACAAGATGCTCGGCAGCGTTTCATACCAGAAACTCTGCCCTGTAACACCGCCGATGTTATTCAGGTATAAATTTTGAGTACTGCTAAAATAATTTTCCAGCATCAGCACCCAGTTGTAGCCGTTCTGATTGCTCTTATCAATCCCAGCCAGTGTCGCGCCCAGCACCGCTCCCATTGTACAGATTGATTCATGCGCGGTTCCACTGCTTTGCAAAAACCTGCCGATATAGCTGGGCATTCCAAAACCCGTCGGATTTCCTCCGTAATGCGTCGTATCCCACCACGGTACCGGCAAATACTGCCCCGTCTTGCTAAAATCGAACACAAATGCATCAAAATCATGAGCAACTTGCTGCCAGTTGCGCATCTGATAAGGAGTGGGCTGATTGGGCATCTGCTCAACTTTTGAAATATTGATCTGAGCGGAAAACGCAAGCGTCCCAACAGACAACAACATCACGAGTTTTACTGCAAACTTTTCTTTCATGTTTCACCATTCGGCACACTATGCCGTCTTTGGGTTACAAACTGCCCGCTACGATCCGCAGATCATCGATATACACCGAGTTCCCCGGCGTATCCCATGTACTGAACCAGAACTCCATTTGTTTGATACGATTGTAGTCAAGCGACGAACCATCCGGTATAAATGCAGATTGAGGCACCGTAATCTGCGTCCAGCCGACACTGACCGGCCGGGGTACAGAATATCTTGCAAGATGATTGGCATGGTCATACACAATCACCTGATTGAGCTTGGCATCATTGACCAGATCCGTCCACAACCAGAAACTCAGTGTCGCACCGGCCATGCCTAGCTCTGGGCTAAACACATAAGAGGGCTTAACATCCCATTGTGTAGGCGTCATCGCCTCATATTTCACTCTCAGCGACCCTGTACCCTCACGCACAAAATTGGGATCTGTCGTCTGCATCATCAGCCCGGTGTTATATCCATCAACCCACCCGGCAAAACTATCGAAGGATTCGATTTGTACATCCATCAGAACATTTGACATATTCCACTGACCGGAAAGGGCACTAAAATCAAGTTGATTAATGCTGTTGTCATCCACAATGTCAGCTCTGCCGAGCACATCGCCGGCCATTAACCAACTCTGAGCCAAACTAATCAAGTCATTTCCATCAACCATGCAGTCTCCGTTGATATCGCCGTCAAACCGCTGTGGCGATGCTTGTATCTGCCCGCAGTTTCGATATGCTGTATTCGCTTTATAATCTATAACCACGCCGTCAATTAACTTTTTCGTACCATTGATCGTTACCTGTCCCCCTGCCGGCGTAAGTACCGCCACAATCGCAGAATCCGCTGGTATTGCTACGCTGACAACACCGCTGACGTTCACCTTGAGCATTTCCTGAGACACAGTGTCATAAATATCGACCGGAACCGCACCTACATTGACATCCACGGCCTGCGGCACAGTGTAGGGATTATAGTACAAATATGTTGGATATGCGGGTGCGTGATAATAATCTGTCACCAAAAGATCAAGCTGGAGTATTTTCTCGATATTGGTCGTCTCAACCACTGCTGCCATCATTCCTACATGCGATGCTCCATACAAAGCAAAGTCTGTCCCGATACCCCACATCAGCCCATCACCCATCGCATAGGGTGCAAATGTACTCGTTTCAGTAATCACCATCATCCAATCCACATACAGAGTATCATTCCCCCTGCCATTTAATATCGGATTAGTATCTCGCGCCTTGATATAGATTGTACCGCTTAATTCTGATGGCAAATTATACGTATAATCCTGATCACTACCCGTATTAGTGACCGTAAACATATCGGTATAGGTACCACCCGACGATGTCGCATATGCAATAATAAAACCGGTATCTACATCGGCAGCATCGTTATAGTGGCTATAAAAGTGGAGTGTATGACTGCCCCCGGCCGTAAGATTAATTTGCCATACATGGTCAAGCTTATCTACCAACGAAACTGTCTGCTCTTTTAAAATCTCATATTTGCTGTCTTTGACCAATGTATCGGCATACGTTCCGGTTACTGTGCCGTAAATATTACTAAAATCGGATATCGCTCTATCCACGATTCTTGCCTTTTTGCGCAGACCTTCATAGGTAATACAACTGCATGGATCATAGGCATACGACCAATCTTCACTGGATTGGTGTGCCGCATCAAGCCCGTTGGCATAGAACAGCCGCGCGGCGTTTGCCGCATTGAGCATCCACTTGCCTATCGCCCTGGCATAATCCTGATTATACCGTGGTATCGGCGAAAGCGCCGCGGCCCAGTGAAATGTATTCATCGCGAAGGCATACCCGCCGCCATCCGTCACACTGCCAACCAAACCGTCACAATCATTTCCGCCCCATGGATCGTCAGCAATCACACCCCAGCCATAGCGGGCATCAGAGGCGGTACTCGGCTCAAAACACCAATTCAGTATCTTGTATAGATTATAACTCGTATCCTGCTCGGCATTCATACGAGCCGCTGTCAATGCGCCATAAGGAAGCAGCAGTTCATAAAGTGGGTTTTGCGTACGATTTTGGAGATATTCGATGCCCCATTTTGCGCCGGTGAAATGCTGCGATTCGCCCCACTTCACATATGCCATATACTCCAGCCATGCATATCCTGCCGCGGCATCCGGCTCTTTCCAGATACCATTGTCAACCGCCAACATCGTGTCAAAATTAAATGCCGTATGTGTAAAATTCGGTACCGTCCAGGGGCTTGTCTTGCCGCCCATCACCACTTCCGCATCGTACAGTCGATCGGCCATTGCATACATCAGCGATTCCATTTGGCCGGTATTGGGATACTTCCACAGCAACTGACAAAACAGCACCGGCGGCATCACCTCATACCAGAATGTCTGACCTGACTGAGTCGAAGAATAATTCAGTACCATATTTTCGCCGTTGGTCTTATTATAGTACTGCTGCTCCATCAGGGCAAAATTGTAATATTGACCGGTTGAGGCCACATATTGATGGCTTTTATAAATACCAACCAGCGAACCGCCTAAAACCGCCCCCATGACATTGATGGATTCATGCGCCATACCGCCAGTTTGGGCGGATGTACCAATATATGACGGCATTCCAAAGGTATCAAAAGGATAATTATATTTGGTCGTATCCCACCAGGTTAGAGGATAGGTCTGCCACCAGGAATCGGCGTTGGGCCTGCCGCGGGTAAAATCGAATACATACGCATCGTAATCCCGCGCCACCTGCTTCCAGTCGCGCATCAGGTACGGCGATGGCTCATTGGGCATCAAATCGATGCGAGAGATATTGATCTGGCCGCACATCGCAGATGTAGCGGTGAAAGTCAATATCATTCCTATCCAAAGATATCTCATCACTTTCCCCTAAAAAAATGCCGCCTACCCGCGGGAGATGGTTGGCGGCGATAGTTCATTTCCAATCTGTCAGCCCCTATTGAGGGAGCGGAAGATAGGTTTGACCGGGTTTCGGCATCCACATCATGTTGTTTTCGGCAAGCTGATCCTTGACTCGTCCAGCTGCGTTTTTAAATACCATCTCTTTCGGCAGCCATGTGACATGACCATCATAATACAGCATATCCGTACCTTCTTTATGTCTAAAGGATGGGGAATCCCACGAATACGCCCCCATCACATCCCCATACTTATCCCAATATAGTAAATAATTAGCAGCATCGCGATAAACTACAAACCATTGTGCATCCAACATGAAAAACTTCGCTGCTGGACTGGTGACTTCCGATGTTTTCAGTGCATGGCACGCCCCGGGCTTGTTGCCGATATAATAATACCATCCTTTGCCCGGCATCGGCATAATTCCCATCTCATTCATTCCATAACTCGTACCGGACGCAACATTGGCCTGCATGAAAAGTCCCTTGCTGGTATCCCGCTTGTCTGAAGCACATTTATATTCTTTTGGCAAGGTTTGGGCAACATACCCCTGCTCTTGTTCCTTGTTGCGTCTGCCTTTCATATTCATAATGTTGACGAACAGGTCGTTTTGAAACCAGAGTGGGTTTTTCGGCGACAAACCATTTAAGGCGGGCACATGATAATCTTTAGACTCTTGGGAATAAATCAAATCCGCAGTACCAATTGTCTTTGTATTATTTATGCAGATGATCCGCCGGGCTTGTTCGCGTGCCTTATTGAGCGAAGGCATCAAAATCGAAAGCAGCAACGCAATAATCGAAATAACCACCAACAACTCAATCAGAGTAAAGGCTTTTTTGCTACGCATATAAATGCTCCTCAACTTCTCGGGATTCCCGGCGGCGGCTCACATAAGCCGCCGCCGTATCCATGATTCAAAATTTTTGTTTACTGCAGCCACTGCTGTACCAGTTTGGCAAGATCGGTTATATCAACCGCACCGTCCATTACGATATCAGCACCACCACAATAACCATTCAGATCAGTACAATCTGCCTCAGACCATTGGGCGGCAAATTGACCAAAATCTTCCATGTTGACACTGCAATTGCCTGTCAGGTCGGCTGCTTTGCAAACCAGCTTGACATCAGTGCTGTAGATATCTTTGCCGCTGGGTACGCCGGGCGTCCACAGTTTGCCGTTAAGCCATGCCGCACCTTTCAGAGCAGTAGCCGCTGTCCAATAACCTTCAAGGTCCGCAAGCCGCGGATCACAACCAAAAACATAACCCGGCTGAACCGCAGCGACTAACCCGCCAAGAGGCTGTCTGTCGCTGGTAAGCTCTGTCGCCAAATCGCTCCATTTGAGCTTGGCTTCAATAATACGGCTGCCAAGCGTTCCGCTGGTCGCCACAGTACCATTGGTGCGAGCGCCCGAATGATCCGGACCCCAAGCGCCATTCGTCCAAGTCATCATCATATCGGTACGATTGGCTGAACTAAGCCCCAGTATCTGCCACAGTGAAATACTGCCGGCTACCGCTTCAGGCGAATGGGTATTGGTGAAATCATAAAACAGGGCAAGTGAATCATACAGGACATCGCCGCCAGCGCCGTCATTCAGAGCAGCAAAATCAGCTGCTTCATACGCCTCAGTATCGCCTGCAACTTCTCGCACGAGCACATAGAGATAATCATTGTCCCACGCCAGTTTGTATTTGACATGCAGATCGCCATTCGGCTGAATCGGCACAGCCTTCAGATCAAAATCAAGCTCGTCACTATCGGTCAAAGCTGCCCAATCCGCAGCGCTGCCATCCACCGTAATCGTCGCCTTTTGGGCATTCATAACCCAGGCAAGACTTGGATCCGGCGGAGGCGAACCAATCTGGAAATCATCCAGATAAATCGGGTTACCCGGAGTCGGATAACAGCTTGTCCACAAATCGACCTTCGTAATCGCATTCCAGTTGACCTGAGCTGGAGTAACCCCATTATCCCAGACAAAATCGCTCAGCTTAGCAACAACTTTGGTCCACCCTGCCGATGTCGGCACCGGTACAGTGTAGCGACCGGTATGGCTGGCATTATCATAGATGATGATCTGATTCAGCCGGGAACTGCCAACCAAATCGAGGTTGATCCATATTGAAACAGCCCAGTTCGCATAGCTTGACCAGTCTTGCACAACAGGGAATACTTTCTGCGGAACAACGTCGTAAATAGTCGTCGCAGGATTCCAGTCGATCTTCATCGAGCCAGTACCTTCCTGCTTAATTGTGTTCTCCTGAACCACAAGACCATCGCCACGACTGTCAACCCAGCCGTCTGTCGCCCAGCTGTCAAATGATGCAATCTGATATGGTGGCACCGGAGACACAGCGGCATTTTCAAGCTGCAAATCATCGATCCAAACCGCCGACCCCATTGTATCCCACGAAGTAAACCATATCTGAATCGTTCGGACATTGGCCCAGTCAAAGGTTGCTCCGCCGTCGATCACAAAACCGGCTATCGGACAGCTTACTTTATTCC
>CAYTHV010000015.1:0-2745 GCA_964437685.1 uncultured Pirellulales bacterium | reverse complement strand
GGCTGGTAAAGCGCATGTATAGCGAGCCACATGGTTACCCGTGTCCATACATATCAATTGATTGACGCGTTCTTTGCCGGTTAATGCACTCTTTTCCCAGAATGTCAGATTAACAGCGGTCGCATAGTTAAAATTATAACTCTTGTTTTTATACGGCGAAACATCCCAGCCTAATCCGGTACCATAAGCACACTTCATCGAACCAGTGCCCTCGTGGAATGTTGTCGTATCGAGACTTGCCTGTGTCCCAAGCCCAAGCCAATTCGTCAAATCATCAAATGAATCGATCTGTCCTATTGGAGTCTGACCCGCCGTCATCACATACTGGTCAAAGCTGACAGATGGCTGTGATGTAGGCAGCGGTACACTAACACCATAGAAATACTCATGACGATTCGTACTTGATGCGGTAAATAGATTCAGCGACACTTTCTGTGCAATCGCTCCGCCGTTAAAACCCGCTGAAATGACATAGGTATGCGCCGCCTCATTCCATGTTACCTGAAGTGTTGCTGAAGTCAGCGATGGCAATATTTCAGTGTACTGTCGGGTTGTCGTACCGCCAATAGAGGTATCTACGGCAAATTGAGTCACAACCGCATTTTTGTGGAAAAACACAACTAAGTTTTCGCTGTTGTCACCCTTGTGGTTAATCAGATAATTGAATACACGATAATTCGATGCATTCGGCTCCGGCGGAGTTCCCATATTGATGGCATTAAATATCGTCTGCATGTTAAAGTCGCCCGTGCTGACCCAGCGATAAATATAAGAATCCTGCGTCATCACATAATGCCCAGAGCCATCAAACGTACCTACCGTACCGGAACCTTGAGTTCCGCTCGCATTGACAGTAAAGCTCGTCATCGTTGGACCATTGAATTCCTCAGTCAATGTGTTGACTGCGATTGCAGGCACCCATAGCGCCAGCAGCATACATGAAAATATAACCTTTTTCATACCATATTCTCCTGTCTTACGAAACCGTTTTCTAAAACCGCTTGCTACACACAAGCATTTTTTTAAAGCCTGTGCCGCCGTATTCGGACAGCACAGACCGGATTTTGACCCTATTTTACTTTTTTCTGCGAGCCGCAAACAGAGCGCCAAGACCCAGAACCGCTATTGTGGCCGGTTCGGGAACAAGCTGCATGTCATCGATATACAGCGAGGTGGTACCGCGAGTATCCCATGTGCTGATCCAAAACTGGAATGTCTGGATGTATTCCCAGTGAAAACCAGCCGGAGCACTGTGAAAAGCAGACTGAGGAGCAACGATTTTCTGCCAGCCGCCACCAGGGACATCCGCCACATCGAACTTCGCCGGGCCAGGCGAACCATACGCATCATAAAGCAGAACCTGAACGACATTTGCAGAGCCCGCCTGCGCATCCGAATAGACCCAGAATGTCAACGTATTGAATGCGGGATTGGTCATATCCAGACCGTTGTTGTGCGGCGGAGTGAAAGGCGGATTTAGGCTGTAAAAATACCGCTGCGGCACCACATCCCACAGGTTGGGTTTGGTATTCTGCTCATACGCAATCCGCATCGAACCCGTACCCTCATGCTAGAAACTTGACTGCTGCATCAAAGCCGTCCCTCGCGTTTCGATCCACTGCGTCCCAGCAATGTTGTCCATCGTGTCCAGTACCATTGCCTGGGCGCCTGCACACATAAGACTCATCAGCATCATTCCAACAATTACTTTCTTCATCTTTCTTTTCCTCCAAAACATAGGTTATTTTTCTCAGCTATGGGCAACAAACCCGCAACTGATTTCACACTGAATTCTTCGGCGGCGATACTGTTCCGTAATCCTCATATTCACACGGCACTTCAAGGCATCGCGGCGACTGCAGCGAGCCGAATTGTATCGTCAGCGCAAGTTCCGCTGCTTCACGCCCCATCTCACGCCAGTTGACCGCCATGGTTGATGGTGAAGTAAAACCGCTATGACTAACCGGTGTGAGCCGGTTCCAGCCATCATACCCCATAACACTCATTGCTTCCGGAACACCCACGCCATACTTCTTGAGAACATTGATCAGCACGCACGCCATCAGATCATTCGCACAAATTACCGCGGTTGGCCGCGGCGACAGATGCACTACACGCTCAGCCAGCTTGACAAGGTCAGCAATAATTACATCGTCCCACGCAGAAACAGGTTGTCCTTTTGATGCATTACTGAGAATCAGCATTTTTTCATCAAACGCGATACCCATATTTGCAAGACCGGAAATATAGCCGACCTGCCGTTGATGGAATGTATAGGTATAATCAGGTTTGTCTTCATGACGGCACATAAATGCAATACGGCGATGCCCCATTTCCGCCAATATTTGTACGGCACGACTCATCGCTTCAAGGTTATTACTGTTGACGCAGCTTGCACGAGAACCGACCACACGGTCATCCACAAGCACCAGCGGCATCTCATGCGACATAAACTCATCCAGAATATCGCGGGGAACTCGCCCGATAAGTATCACTGTCTCGGCACGGTCATAAGGGAAACTTTTCAGACTTGCTTTGTCACGAATCATATAACAGCTTGAAAAAAGATCGTTGGCCTGAAGTTGTTCACAGACGCCCGCAAATACTTCGTCATACGCACCTACTACCGTACGGCACATCGCTGCAAATATCTGGGAACCATTCGAACGAGATTTGATCTTCATGACTGCACGGCCGGCTTCAAGCCGACTCATATAACCTTTTTGCGCACAGTAGTTCAACACC
>CAYTHV010000014.1:16297-35848 GCA_964437685.1 uncultured Pirellulales bacterium | reverse complement strand
CCGTTCTATTTATTGATGAAATTCATCGCTTTAATCGCTCTCAGCAGGATATTCGGCTGGATGATGTTGAAAATGGAGTTGTGACGATGATCGGGGCGACGACTGAAAACCCATTTTTCAGCATTAATAGCCCACTTATCAGCCGCAGCACGGTGTTTTCATTTGAACCGCTGACGGTTGAGCATATCAGGACGGTCATTCAGCGGGCAATTGGCGATACAGAGAATGGGTTTGGAAAACTGGAACTTGCGGTTGAGCCGCAGGCGGTGGAATTTCTTGCTCAGATGTGTGATGGGGATGCCCGAAAGGCACTGACGGCATTGGAAGTGGCCGTGTTTTCACGCCAAAAACATACAAAAAAGGGTCAGCCGGTGAAAATTGACCTGGACGATGCCAAAGAGTCAATTCAGAGAAAAGCGATCCAGTATGATGGGACCGGCGATACACATTACGACCTTGCCAGTGCTTTGCAAAAGTCGATGCGGGGTTCTGACCCGGATGCGACGGTGTATTGGCTGGCTCGAATGATTGCCGGCGGGGAGGATTTGCGGTTTATTGCCCGACGGATCGCGGTTTGTGCCTGTGAGGATGTGGGCAACGCGGACCCGACTGCTGCGATATTGGCGGCATCGGCGATACAGATTGCCGAGTTTATTGGCTTTCCGGAGGCTCAATTGCCGCTGGCTCAGGCGGCGATTTATGTCGCGTGCGCCCCGAAATCCAACGCCTGTGCGAACGCGATCTGGCAGGCGGTGTCGGATGTGCAATCCGGCCGGACAATACCTGTGCCAGCCCATTTGCGGGACTCGCATTACAAAAGCGCTGCCAAGCTCGGCCACGGGATTGGGTATCAGTACCCGCACAATAGTCCTACCGGCTGGGTTCCGCAGGATTATGTCGGGCAGGAGCTGCCGCGCGTGTATTACCAGCCCAAGCAGGTCGGGCGAGAAAAATTGGTTGCGGAGTATTTACAAAAACTGAAAAATCAGGTAGAACAACTGCGTAAAGAAAATCCGGAATAATTGACGTAAAACTTCGGAATTGGCCGAAATAAATGAATATTGTCGAAGAAAAAGCGAGTTTGCGAAAGCGAATTCACCAGATTCTGGCGGAGATTTCTCCCGAAGCGAGAACTGAGAAGAGTCGGCTGATTTGCGATGCGATCATTTGTTCCGAAGCATATCGACGAGCCGCGGTGGTGATGTTGTTTTTGTCAATGCCGCGTGAGGTGGATACGACGGCGATTATTAAAGACGCTTTTGAGTGCGGCAAAACTGTTGTGGTTCCCAAGATTTTTCTGGAACAGAAGCATATGATACCGGTTGAGATTCGTTCGCTTGAAACCGGATTTAATATCGACAAGATGGGCTTGCGTAATCCTGCGATGAGCGACCTTGTGCCGCATGAGGATATTGATCTGGTGATTGTTCCGGGGTTGGCGTTTGACCGGCAGGGCAATCGGCTCGGTCGCGGCGCCGCATATTATGATCGGTTTCTGGCAGAGCCGGGAATGCGTGGCCTGAAATGGGCGGTTGCTTTTTCGGAACAAATTGTAGATGCGGTTCCGCATCATACGATGGATATAACAATGGATGCCCTGCTGTATGAGCAGGGTATATTGAAATTTAAGCTGTAGAGAATGGAATCCTTATGAAGTTTGAGTATCGACCGTATCGTGAAAAGAATGGAAGCAGCCCCAAGACTAAAATTATTCTGCTGGTACTGGCATTGATTATTGTCGGGCTGGTGGCGCTGAATCAATGGAAGAAAAAACAAGCTGCGTTGGCTGAGATGGAACCGGAAACTCCGGAAGCTGCGTCGGCGACTGTTTCTATGCCGGAACCGGAACCGCAGCCAAACCTGCGGAGCACCTCTGTGAATACGACTGCGGAACGATTAGATATGGCCGCCGGATCATCGCAGCCGGTTGCCGCTCCTGTTGCTCAGCCGACGGTGACTACATCGGTGCAAGCTCCTGCGACGGCGGTACCGCCGACAACTGTGGCGGAAACGGTTAATGTTGTAGCTGTGCCGACGCCGACCGCGGCAGTCGATACGATTACCAGCCCGGAAGCGGCGTCGCTGATTCGTCAATCCGTGCAGGATATTGCCGACGGCAAGGTTATCGCGGCTCGCGACCAGCTCAATAAAGTTTTGGATATGAAGCTTAGCGACGCGGTGCGGGATGAAGTTAAAAAACAATTGACCAAATTATCCGAAACGTGGCTGTTCAGCAAGCAGGTTTATCCCGGCGATACGCTGACGGAAGTTTATAAAGTTCAGCCGGGCGATGTGTTGGCGATTTTTGCCAGAAAATATAAAGTGCCGCATGAGGCGATTGAGAAAATCAACGGCATTACCAACCCGGAACGCCTGCAGGCAGGGCAAACGCTGAAAGTCATTCATGGACCGTTCAGTGTGGTGGTCAGTAAAAAGGATTTCACTCTGGATTTATATTTACAGGGTGTGTTTGTCAAGCAATACAAGGTTGGACTGGGACGTGTCGAACATGAAACGCCCACGGGCAAGTGGATTGCGGCCAGAGGCGGCAAAATGATTAAGCCGACCTGGACAGACCCGGATACGGGCAGAATTTATCAGGGTTCCGATCCGGATTATCCGCTGGGGTCACGGTGGATTGCCCTTGATGGCGTCGAGGGCGCGGCCAAGGGGCGTACCGGTTTTGCGATTCATGGCACCAAAGACCCTGAATCCATTGGTACACGGGCCTCTCGCGGGTGCGTGCGTCTGTTCAACGGCGATGTGGTCGAAGTGTACGATTTGCTTGAAGCAGGCATATCCGAGATTTTGCTGACAGAGTAAAGCAAAAAATTTATGTTCAGGTTAGTATTGCGATGAAGAGGTGGAAAGGGAAAATCAGCTTAGCCGCCGCGGGTGTTTCCGCGGGCTTTCATCTTGCGCTGCTTGGCGGGTTTGCGATGGTGCGGCTTTCGCAGCCAGTCGAATCCGCTTCGGCGATGGGGGCTGTCTGTGTCGAACAGATTCGGGAAGTTTTGCCGCAGCCCCTGGTTACTGAAAAGCCCCAAGTTCAGCCGATGCCGGAAACGCCGCAACCTGTGGTTGCGCCTTCCGTGTCGGCGTCCAAGCCCGCAGAGCCACCGAAAAACGAATCCAGTGCCGCGCCGCAAATGGTGTATGAGCATCCCGATCCTGTCGCAGGTTCTCTCGGAACCAGCTCGACTTCCGAGATGGAATTTTTCGGTAATCGTGCGGTTGCTCGAAGCGTGTGTTTTGTGGTGGATTGTTCGGGTAGTATGTATGGTCGGCTGGGGATGATTCAGCGGCAGTTGAAAGACTGTATTGCGTCGCTGTATGATTCACAGTCGTTTTACCTGATTTTTTTTATGGACGGCAATACACTGCTGGAAAGCGGCGACGGAAAACTGGCTGCCGCGACCGGTCAGGCGAAATCCGATGCGTTCACGGTGATTGACTGTGTTCGATTTGGCGGCCAGACCAACGCGGTGCAGGCTCTTAGCCGGGCGATGCAGCTTCGTGACGCCGGCGGAAAGCCGATACAATTGATTTATTTTCTGACGGATGGTTTCGATTTGGCGGAGAATTCCGCGGAACCATTTTATAAAATATTGATGGCGATTCGGAAAAAAAACGCGCCGAAAGTCGCGATCAATACTATTGGCCTGTGGACCTCCGATGCGGATCGACAGCGGTTAAAGTTGATTGCCGAGATGACCGGCGGGACGTTTTTGAATATTGAATAAATGACGATTGCGGATGAAATGGAATGAATGAAATATTAGCACAAGAAGGGGTGCGGGAACTGACGCAGACCTATTTTACTCAGTTTTTTATTGCCGGCGGACCGATTGTGTGGTTCGTGCTGCTACCGATGTCGATTGCGGGTGTGTATTTCTGGCTGGATTTGACGCTGTCGATCCGCCGCGCAAAGCTGCTGCCGACATCCATCAGCGGCGATATCGCAACTGCCGCTGCACGATATGGGCTGGCGTGCATTCCATCACGTTTTGGTAAAAATCAGGATTTGATCAGCCGGGCGGTGTGTATGGCATTCAGCAAAACCCGCAAGATGCATCCTGCGCCGTCGCTGCGCAGCCAGATTGCCGCGGAAAGTCTTCAGGAGCAGGGGATGAAATTGCTTCGCCGCGCCGAATGGTGCAATCTGCTCGGTAATGTATCTCCGATGGTAGGCTTATTCGGAACGGTCTGGGGAATGATTGACGCGTTTAATATTCTCGGAATTTCTTCGGGCCAGCCTCGCCCGGGACAATTGGCCGGAGCGATTTCGGTTGCCTTAGTCACAACATTCTGGGGGCTTTTAATCGCGATTCCCTGTTTGTTTATTTATGGGTTGTTTCGGTCGAAGATTGAAAGTTTGGTTATGGAAGCGGCGGTCGAGGTTGAAACGCTGCTGGAGCGGCTGTCCGAAACAAAGGCAGATTTGGATAAAGAACCGGAAATTGCCGCCGAAGATCAGCCGAATAAGATGATTATGGAAGAGAAGTCTCTTGAAAATGATGACATTACCGCTGCGATTGAATTTGCAGGACACTATAAATCATCTGCCAATGCGGAGAAACGCAGGCCTGTTGAGATCAAGAAATGAAACCTATTTCATTTAAATCACATTCAGAGGTTGGCTTTGATCTGACGCCGATTATCGACGTTGTTTTTTTACTGATTATTTTTTTTATGCTGGTCTGCCAATTTTCTGCATCGGAACAAGTCGAAGCTCAATTGCCGGACAAGATTACTTCATCTGTTGCCTCAGAGAATGCGAAGGAAATTGCCTCCGTTAATATAACACTCAATGACGGGGCGATTCGGTATGCGGTTGGCGCGGATGTTTTGGCTGCCGCCGAGTCGAAGCTGCTAGAAAAAATGATCTGTTCAGCGATTGACAGCCGACTGGCGAACGATACCGGTCCGCGAATTGTATCGCTGCGATGCGATAAGCGTGTTCCGTTTGAGAAAGTCCGGCCTGCGCTGAAAGCTATCGCCCAGAGCCGTGCTGAAAAGATTCAATGGGCAGTTTTGCCGGATTAGCGGCTAAAATCGCGGCAGTTCGATATCAATATGAAATATCTCGCGTTCGATTTTGCCGACGACGATGCGATTATCCTGCCGGATAAATTGCAGGATACCGTCAAGCTGCTGATGAGCAAATTCGCCGGTGTTGGCGACGACGGCAAGCCCGATGACCGCGATGCGATGGCTGTCCTGGGCGGCGACCTCGGCAATGGCGGTGTTAAAGCGGCTTTGGACGCGTTCAACGAGGCTTTTGACGATTCGGCGTTTGTCTTTCAGCGAGCCGATGCCGGGTAATGGTATCTGGATAATGAGCGATCCGATGGTCATAAGTTTCTCCGGTTCAATGTATATGCGTATTATAACAATGGGTATTGTAGTTTACGATATTATTTTTTGAAGCGATAACGCCGAGATAGGATAAAACAGGTCAATATGGCTGAAGTGAACATATCAAAGGATGATTCAACAAAACAGGTCATTCGCCGATTTATCTGGGCGTGCCTGGCTGGGCTGACGATTATGCTGGTCTGCGGGCTTGCTTATCGGAGTTTGTACCTGAAGCTGGATAAGTATTTAAGTCAGCCGGTTAAGCTGCCGGTTCCCCTGTCGGCATTTCCGTTTCAGCTTGGCAACTGGAATGGGCAGGATGTGCCTATTTCCGAGACGATCCAGGAAGTCGCGGGTAATGATGACTTTATCAGCCGTGTTTATCGCAATTCGGACAAACAGCAGGGGGTATCGCTCTATGTGGCGTACTCGGCCCGGCCCCGATATATGCAGGGACATCGGCCTACCGCGTGTTATCCCGCCGCCGGCTGGAATCACGAAGCGACGGATGAACAAACGATGGTTACGAAACAGGGGCAGACGATTACCTGTATGGTGCATCGGTTTCATCGGATTGTCCCGTATGACCAGACGGTGTATGTATTAAATTTCTACTTAGTCAACGGCACAATTACGCTTAATGAGAAAATGTTTTCGGATATGGCCTCACGCAACCCCAATATTCAAGGTGATCCCGCGCGCTATGTCGCACAGGTTCAGATCACATCCCAGCTTGAAGATGCTGTTTTGCTGGCCGGACGTGAGATGATTGATGAAATTTTACGTTACTTCCCGGATGCTAATGGTAAAGTTGCGGCGGCGGATGCTGAAAAAACGCCATCTTAGGGCAGTAAAGGTATCGGTAAAATCTCATCTTGCATTTTCGTATGTTGTTGATATAATGGATAGCTTAGGTGTTGTGCCTGGAAGACTATGTTTATTTTATGTAACATTAGGCACAAAAATGAGTTATATTTTTTATTGCAGAACACTATCGTTCGTTTCACGTATACAGTTATGGCGGATTGGCCGCTGTGATTGAACCCAACACGTTTTTACAACAGCATAAGGGAGCCATTTATGTTTGAAACACTCGATAAAGTATTTCTGGCAGGGCTTGGCGCGATGTCAATGACCAAGGAGAAAGCCGAGCAGATTTTTGATGAATACGTCAAGAAAGGCGCTGTCGAACGCGACCAGAAGGGCGGGTTTGTCAAAGAAATCCTTGAAACCGCGGAAAAAACGCGTGCGGATATGGAAAAAATGGTTGCCGAGCAGGTCAAGAAAGCCATCGCATCGATTCCTCTGGCGACCAAAGAAGACCTCAAACGGGTCGAACAGAAACTCGACCAGATTCTCGCGAAGGGGAACTAAACCTTGTTTGAACTGTTTGGCGGAATTCGGCGCACGTTTGCCCGCCTGCAGCGATATCGCCATATCATGGCCGTGCTGATGAAGTATGGCTTTGAGGAACTGGCCGGCATAGTCGGAAGGCATCTTAAAGTCGGCATCGGTTCCAAGAGCATACCGTTGCCCGCGCGGCAGCAAATTGCGCAGGCCAGTCTTGCCCGGCGAGCCCGGCTGGCAATGCAGGAGCTGGGTCCAACTTTCGTCAAGCTCGGCCAACTGCTCAGTACCCGCCCGGACTTGCTGCCGGCTGAGTTTATTCAGGAACTGGAACTCCTGCAGGACAGTGTCAGTCCCGAGCAATATCCGCATATCCGTGAAGAATTCAAACGTCAACTTGGCGCATATCCTGAAGATATCTTCGAGCGATTTGATATCGAGCCGATAGCCGCCGCCAGTATTGGTCAAGTGCATCGCGCCAGAACCAAAGATGGCAGCGAGGTTGTCGTCAAAATCCGTCGTCCGGGTGTGGTTAAAACCATCAAAACCGAATTGGAGATACTCAGGGACATGGCCCGCCTGATGCGCGGCCGGCTTGCAGCGCCGGAAACATTTGACCCGCAGCGAATGGTGCGGGAATTTGCCGATGCGGTTCACAAGGAAGTTGATTTTGCCAACGAACGCCGCAATCAGCAGCGTTTTATTAAAAATTTTGCCGACGATCCGACGATTCATATTCCCCGTGTGTTTGACCAGTACTGTTCCGAAGGTCTGCTGACGATGGAATATATCGAGGGTATCAAGCCCAGCCAGATTGACCGTCTGCGGCAGGCTGGAAATGATCCGAAATGCATCGCCAAACGCGGCGCGGATTTTGTTCTTAAACAGGTTTTTGAACATGGATTTTTTCACACCGACCCACATCCCGGCAATTTTTTGGTAATGAAAGACAATGTTCTTGCGCCGCTGGATTTTGGACAGGTTGGGCGTCTGACCCATCAGGACAAGCTGCTCATGCAGTCGATTGTTCTGGCGGTAGTGGATGGTGATGTCTGGCGGATTGTTCACAACCTTGAGCGGTCAGAGATGCTGGGCGAACAGGCCAGCGCTCCTGAGTTAGTCCGGGATGTGGAAGATATTCTGAATACCTATTCCCATCTGCCGCTGAAAGATATTCCGTTCCGTGAGGCGCTAAGCCGCAGCTTTGAAGTGATTCGTCGGCATCATATCGGCGCTCCGAGGGATTTTACCCTGATGCTCAAGAGCCTGATGACAATCGAATCTTTTGCCCGGTCGCTGGATGAAGATTTTCAGATTATCGAATGCCTTAAGCCTTATGCCCGCAAATTTGCTCTCGATCAGGTTAATCCCAGAAACGTATTCGACCAGTTCAAGAAAGCCGCCTGGGGCGCCGGCGAGCTTGCCAGTCGATTTCCCGAAGATGCTGCCGCGATTATCGCCAAAGTCCGACGTGGCAATTTTAAAATTCACGTTCACCATGACCACCTGGAAGAATTGGAAGATACGCTCGACAACAGCTCCAACCGCATTAGTTTTGCCGTCATTATTGCCGCATTATTAATCGGTTCCAGTATGCTGATTGCCCAGGAAGGCTCCATCTTTGGCCTGATCAGTCTTCAGGCGTTTGGCGTTATCGGCTATTTGGTTGCAATGGCAATGGGGCTTTGGCTTCTGTTTTCGATTATCCGAAGCCGCAAGTATTGATTGCGGCTGTCATTTCTTTTTTACGGTTACGGTGCAGGCGGCGTTATGGCATCGGCTCAGATCGATATCATAGGTAAATCCCAGCGGTTCGAGGATACGCCGATAGAGGGTGTCGCAATGTTCACAATAGTATTTATACGGCTCAATGTGTTTTTCCTGCAAGAGCCTGCCCATGCTGGGGCAATAGCGCATATCAATTTCGAAAATGCCTTTGTCTTCATCAAGCGACATCCGAAAATCCGCCGCTTCTTCCGTAAGGCTGCGGCTCCAGTATTCATAGCAGCCAGCCAGACCTTTTTTCTCAGCTAAATCTCTCAGATTGCCTAAAAACGAGTCCGAAAGGTTCTCCCAAAACTTTACGACAGCGTCCTTGCCGCCTTTTTTATCGAGAAACTTAAAGAGTTCGCTGTATGCGGGTATAAATTCTGTGCAGGATATCATAATCTTACCTTTCTTAGGGGACAAAAAGTCCGCAAGTCTTGCTGTTGGCATCGTAGATGTTCAGGGCTTTGAACATTTCCTTCGCGATCTCGATGTGGCCGTAATGATTGGGATGGAGACTGTCCGCAAGCCATTCCATCATAGCGTCTTTATTGGGTTTTGCGGTTTCCCAGTGTTTCCAGTGATCAATCAATATCACGCCTTTCTGCTGTGCGATTTTTCGCATGACCTCAACATATTCCGGCAGGGAAGCTCTTGTGCCGCCGCCGATTTCGGTCAATATGGGATTGGGCGTGTTGAAGACCGGGATGCTGTTATTTTGACGAATCATATCGATTAGTTTTGATAAATTCGCCTCATAGGATTCCAGTCCGGCCGATCCGCCTGCCGAATCATTGGTGCCGATCATAACAAATACGACATCCGGCTGAAACATGCCGATGCGCCGTTGAAACTGCTCAGTCAGATTTGTCACCCGATGCCCGCTGATGCCGGTATTGATGACATAATCCAGCCCTCGGCTCATCTCCCAGCGAATGCGTTCCGAAAAATGCTCGGGGAAACTCCGCCAGCCGTAGGTATGCAGCGCCCCGTGCGTAATACTGTCGCCGGTAAAAAGCCAGATTAAGGGTTTGTCGCCCTTTAAAAGCTGCTGAATTTTTTCCATATCCTTCATGGTATCAATTCCTTTGGTATTATCCTTTTCGCCGCTGTCGGCGGCCAGACACAAAAACGAAATAACAAGCCAAATAAACAAAACAAGACGGCATTTATACGATGTCAGATTCATCGGGTACTCCTTTTATTCTTTCCAGAATTTTTGGATACATTTGCCTTTGCCGGGTTCAAATTCGCAACTGCACTTATAGCCCGCATGCTGACATATGGTTTTGTTTACCACGACGGTTGTCTGGCAATACCGCTCTGTATAGAAAATATCCCGTTTTCTCATGTGGGCTATTGCGGGACATTCACCCACTTCCAGAACCAGTTTGTCGTTGTCGTAATAAATCTTGAATTGTCCCTGTTCCTTTTGAAAGATATGCCGCCAATGGGATTCAAGAGCGGATAAACCCTCTTTTTTCAGCTTATCCGCCAACGGCTTAAAATAGGTTTTGCCGACCTGAGTTAAATAGTCTTCTGTTGCTTTTTCGCCATACTTCTCATCCAGATACTTTATCGCATAGCACAACGCACCATGAAAATCCTTATGCAGATATTCATTGTCCGATTGCTTGCAGTCGATCACTTTAATTTTATCAGACATAACCAGTCCTTATTTTTTTCTTTTCATAAACGGGAATGTGACATTATTGTCCATGACCCCTTTTTCTTTGAGCTTATTCTTTATCGCGTACATCCAATCGGTCAGCAAGTCGGATCCCAGCATCTCATCCATATCATTACGGAATTGCCGCTGAAGTGCAAAGGATTTTAATTGATCTTTTTCAACCGCGGCTGCTTTATACAGTTTTACAAGGTTATCGACAAAGGCTGTTCCGCCGCCGGTGATAACGCCATCGGCTCCCATTAAGAGGCTGATATCATACACATTCTCGTCACCCTGCAAAATAGCACAAGGCCTTTTGTCTTTATCGGGGTACCGTCTTAACAGTTCGGTAAACAAATAGATATCGCCGCTGGAATCCTTGATGGCTTTAATCTGCGGGACTTCCATGATTTTCAGGACGGATGCGGTACTGACCTTATTGCCTGTAGCGCCGGGGCAGTGATAGAATACGGTTGGGTAATCCAGTTCACTGCAAATTTTTTCAACCGAGCCGACCAGGCTGTCCGGATGCGGGAAACGATAATAGAACGGAGTCGTAATCACCAGATAATCGGGATTGAGGTCTTTGACTTTTTTGCCCAATTCGATCATCCGTCTTGGCGATACTTCCGCGATACCTGCCAGGACGGGAACCCGCTTTTTTGTATGCTCTATTGCGGTCTTGATGGTGATGAGTTTCTGGGAATCCAGCAGCGCCGGACCTTCGCCCATATTGCCCAGCACAAAGACGCCATTGGCGCCTTCTTTGATGACATAATCGATCAACTGTTTTAACGATTGAACATCGACGTCCTCATTTGCCAGCAGGGGGGTCGGTAATGCCGTGACGATGCCTTGTAATTTTGCCATTTATAAAAACCTTTCCAAAATAGTTTATTTTTATTCCTGTTAAGCGTGAAGTCCGCCGTCCATTAAAATATTTTCACCGGTGATATACGAAGATGCCTGTGCGGCCAGAAAGACCACCACGCCTTTGATATCGTCATAATTGGCCATCCTGCCAAGCGGTACTTTTTTGTTGTATTTGGCAACAAAAATTTCATTCTGATTTGTATATAAGCCGCCGGGACTGATGCAGTTAACGCGGATATTTTTGGGGCCGAGTTTTCGGGCAAGATATTTAGTCAACGCGATCATGCCGCCTTTGTGGAAATGATAATCCGGCGGCGAGTCCATTTCTGTACCCTCATATAGCGTAAAATCAGGACCGAACATTCCCTGCATGGAACCGATATTAACGACTGAGCCGCCTCCTCGCTTTTCAATCAGGTCGGCCATCTCGCGAACGATGTCAAACATCCCCGTAGCGTTAATCTCCATCGATTTTTCCCAGCAATCCAGCGGGTCTTTATAGCGTTTCATCGGCCGGGCAACCGCATTGTTGACAAACACGTCGAGGCCGCCGAATTCAGCAAGGATTTCTTCTTTCAGTTTGAGAACAGAACCATGATCGGCCTGATCGACATACTTGGCGTGGGCGTCCAATCCCCGCGACTTAAATTCCGCGACGGTCTTTTTGGTCTCGTCAATCGACCGGGATGCAGAGATGACGGTTCCGCCGGATTCCAAAAGCGCTTCAAGAATGCACTTGCCGTATAAGCCGTTGCCGCCGGTAATCAGTATGACTTTGTTTTTTAAGCTGAATAAGTCTGTTGTTTTCATCTGTTTTCTTCTTTATTAAAGCTGTATTTTTTTACCGGAATCAGAGATGCTCTGATTAACCGCCTTGATTAATCTGGCCATTTGAATCCCATCTTGAATGCTTACCGGCCAGTCTGTTTTTCCAGTGTTGATTTGATTCATAAAATGTCTTATTTCCCGAATATAAGCCTGCTCGTATTCAAATTCCGCCGGGCCATAATCGACCCAGAGATTGCGTTTTGTGTCAAACAGGCGGCTTTTGGGGCCATGCAAGTCCCACATCATTGTCGTTTTGTTGCCGGCGATCCAAGCGCCGCGATTACAGGCTCGGTCAACGCCGTTAAAGTGGAAGTTGACTTGTAAGCCATCGTCCAATTCCAGCAGGGTATTGACGGTGTCTGGAGAACCCTGCGCAAGTTCAAGGTTGCCAAGCCTGCTGGAGGTTGCGATAACTGATTTTACTTTTCTTTTTAACATCCCGATCAGCCACTGAAAATCATGTCCGACGATATCGATGTTGGCGCCGCCTTGTGCGATATCAGCTAGATAGTAGTCTGTCATCTTTTCATAAGGATGCCAGCCCGGAAAATAAGAGGTACTGACGCCCCAGCAGGTTACCCTGCCGCCGATGATGTCCTCTCGAATCCATTTTTCCAACTGTTCAGAGGCCGGATGGAAGAACATCTGGCTGCCGATAGCACCCATGATGTTCTTTTTTATCGTCAATGCCTCAAGTTCATCAAGGCCGTTTATGTCTAACGCCAGCGGCACTTCACAGAACCAGTTCTTTCCGGCACGCGCAATAGGCAGTAAATGTTCAATATGCATATGCGGCCAGAGCGACACAATGACCGCCTTGATACTGTCAGAGCTAAAATCGTTAAAGTCGGCAGTTGTTCTGATCTTGTATTTATCGCAGCTTTCTTGTCGGCGGTCGGCACGAGAATCAAAGCCGAGTATTGATTCAGGGGCAATGCCATTGGCCAGCAGGCAGCGTATCCTGCGTTTGCCCATGGAACCTAAGCCTGCAATAAAATAAGACATAATGGTTTCCTTGTCAATTAATTTGTAAGTCGTGCAAAACCAGTATGGGCTTCGGGGCCTTTGAGCGATTTGGATATGGTATTATCCCGAATCACAGCGGCGATCTTCGCAAAAACACTATCTAATGCCTGCTCATATAAGGATAACACTTTTTCGTTGTGGGCGTACGTCGGATATACGACGGTACTTGCCAAGAATCCTTTTTCGAGCATCCATTGCGTAAAGAGTGTTTTTATCGCATTGGATTGTGCGTGGACAAATTTGAAATGAGCCAATACAGGATAGCCATTACCCGTGTCAATGTTAACATTATGTTTTGCGGCACAGGCATTCCATGACTTTACAATGGCACTGCCGATCTGCTGGATATGGCTGGGGACATTGACCTGTTTCATCTTTTTCAGTGTTGCCAGCGCCGCTACGGGACCGACGCTTTCCGTCCAGTACGTACTGCTGATAAATGAGGTATTGGCGCCTTCCATGGCTTTTTTGGTCCCGAGAATCGCGCCGATTGGATGGCCGTTGCCGAGCGCCTTGGCAAAAATCGCCATATCAGGATGAATACCGAATTTCAGATGGATGCCGCCGTAATTCATCCGCCAGCCGATGGTGATTTCGTCAAATATCAGCATTGCTCCGCATTGGCGTGATTGATCTCTTACAAATTCAAGAAACCCGGGTTCGGGGTCGTTATAGCGGGCAGGTTCCATAACAACCGCCGCCAGTTTGTCGCCGTATTTTTTGACGATGTCCGCGAATTGCTGTTTGTCATTATATTTGAATGTAAGAGTCGTACCTTTGAGCTCTCTGGGTACGCCGAGCGGATTCAGACCGGGCAGTAAGTGTCCGTCGAGAGCGTCATTGTCGCCGAGATTGGCCGCCAGATACCAGTCATGCCAGCCATGATAGCCGCAAATTGCCACTAAAGATCGTTTTGTCGTTGCTCGTGCGATTCTGACGGCGACGACCGCGGTTTCGCCGCCGGTACGGGTAAGGCGAGCCTGCTCAGCCCACGGGTGAATCTGGCATAATGTATCCGTCAACTCCACTTCTTCCGGCGGATTGAGCGTGCACATCGAACCATCCTGAATGCGTTTGATAACCGCTTCGGATACGTCGGGGTCGGCAAATCCCAGCAGGCAGGCGCCGATGCCGTTGGTGGTCATATCATAATAATGTCGGCCGTCCATATCCCAGCATTCACAGCCTTTAGCTTTGCTGAAATAGGCCGGCCAGTAATCCGGCAAAAACATTTCCGGCCGTTTGCTCAAAAGCTGCGTTCCGGCTGGAATACGGGTTTTGGCATACTCATAACGACGTTGTGAGTCGCCTTTTTCGAGATAATCCATGTCTTATGTCCTCAATATGTCTTAAAGACATTATTTAATGGTCATATTGCAATAACACTGTTATAACAGTTTAGCCGGATGCCGGGGATGTGTCAATGAAAATATTTGAAATAGCCTGTACAGCCGCTTGCTTTTTGTGCGGTCTCTTTCTATAATGAGTTATTCAATCTTTTGATGGGAATACCAAGACGATGATATCCAAAAAGGATTTGTCCAAGACAAAGCAGGTTTACAACAAGCTCAAGCAGATGATCGTTACCGGCGAGTTTTCCGGCGATCATCGCTGGTCGCTGCGTACCCTGGCTGAAAAATTTGACCTGTCCATGGCTCCCGTCAATGTTGCTGTCAGGCAGCTTGAAAACGAAGGACTGCTGACGGTGTCCCCGCAGAAAGGAATCTCAATCAGGCAACTGTCAGTGCCTCAGATCAAAGAAGCGAATATCATTCGCGAGGCTCTTGAAGTTCAGGCGATTCGGCTGCTAACAAAAAAAAACGATGCTGAGGTTATTGAATCTCTCCATAAGATGGCGCATAAAATCGTCGAAGCGTTTCAAGTCTCGATGAAGCGGTACTATCTGCTGGATTACCAGTTTCACTTGCATATTATCAAGAATTCCGGGTTGAGTCTTTTGATTCAGGAATACGAGAAGATTTCAACGATTTGTATGATTTCTGCGGAGTTTCTCGATCTGGAATATTTTGGAAACAACACCCGGAATACCGATTCGCATCTGCAAGTCGTCGAGGCGATTGAATCCGGAAATCCGGACAGGGCTGAGAGAGTGTTACGCAGACACATTCGAAGCGATGCGTCAAAGTAATCTCGGTCATAAAAAAGGCGACATCCATATTGATTAATATAAATGCCAGTCTGAAAGAGTTTTTTGGTTTTTTCTTCCATCTGTTCTTTGGTCAGAGTGCATCATAATCTCTGCGTGCCCAATAGGTCTCGGATTTGAGCATTCTGCATCTGTCAGATACATGGTTAGTCGGGCAAGGCATTCTTTGGGAAATCTTGCATCGAGGTCTTCGGCAAACTGACATGTAATTTTCTTCCCTAAAGAAAGTATTTCAATGTCGCTAAGTCGGTTTGGATGTGCCAGATAAAGGCTTAATTCACCATCGACAATTGTGAAGACTGCAAAATATGCAGATGACACAGATTTCAGGGGGTGGGTGTTTGGCTGTCATCGTACCCATACGGTTGTTTGCCGAGGCGGGTACGGAGGTCAGCCTGAAGCTTTTGGAAGGTCAGGGTTAATTCGGCGGCAAAATCCTCATCGGATTTTGACTTAATATATTCGGGGCTTATGGGGTTGCCGTAAATGACAGCGACTTTGCCGAGCTTGGGGAGTTTTTGCGTACGCGGCCAGGCCTCAAAGATTCCATCAATTACCATCGGTACAATGGTTGCACCGGTACGTCGGCTAATCAGCCCGAATCCCGGCTTGATTTTGCCGATGCGGCCATCGTGGGTGCGTGTGCCTTCCGGAAACAGGCAGATGGTTTTGTTCTGTTTAAGGACGTCAATGATGGTTTTCATTGCTGCGATGTCGGCTTGTCCGCGTTTGATGGGGATGATAAAAAAGCTGCGGAACAGCCGGCCCCAAAATGGGACGTCCAGCAAGGTATCCCGCGGGACGAAATAAAACGGCCGCCATATCCAGTTTTGGCAGAAAATCGGGTCGAACATGCTCTGGTGATTGCTCAAGATCAGCACCGGGCCGTGTTTGGGGATGTTGCTGCTGCCGTAGGATTTCAGACGATAAATTATTGCGACGACTCCAACCGAAAAATAATGGCAAAATTGATGCCATATGAATTTGAAAAGACCTTCTTTGAGTACGGTTTTATCTGCCATTGGAATTCTGCCTTACAATCTGCTGGAGTGTGTCGATAACCTGCTCAATGGTTAGGTGCGTTGTATCAATCGTTATGCTGTCGTCGGCGGGTTTAAGCGGACCCACTTCGCGGTTCTCATCGGAGGCATCCCGAGCCTGCTGGTCATTTAGAATCTGTTCCAGCATGATGTCTTTGCCGGCGACCAGCAATTCTTTGTGCCGTCGTTTGGCGCGTTCGGCTGGGTCGGCGATCAGGAAGAACTTAACCGTCGCATTAGGGAATGCCACTGTGCCCTGGTCTCTGCCTTCGGTTACGACGCGGGGATGGCCGTAAGCGAACTGCCGCTGCATCGTGACCAGCTTTTCCCGCAGGGCGGGGGCGGAGGCGATATGCCTAACCTGTGCGGTGATTTTGGGGTCGCGGATGAGGGCGGTTTTTTCCACACCGTCAATAAAAACCCGCATGGTGTCAGCTTCGGGGCGAAACTCAAACCGACACTGTTTGAAAAGGTGTTCGACTTGTGGCGTATCCGCAGGGTCTAACCCGCGTTCAATCGCCGCCAATGTGACAGTGCGGTACATCGCGCCCGTATCCAGAAACACGGCATTCAGCCGTTGAGCCAGCGAGCGGGCAACGGTACTTTTGCCTACCCCGGCGGGGCCGTCGATGGTAATGATTAAATGCATTGTTTTTGTTCTTAGTCCTAAGTTCTTAGTTTATAATCCGAAGCATCAGTTATGATAAGCGGAAAAGGGGGATTTGTAAAGGGAAGGCGTTTTTTGACAAGAAAATTGTATAGATAGTCAGGACTTACTGAGTGAAGTGTAAGTCCTTTTTTTTAAATGTGATACGATTAAATCAAGATGTGTGAAGTGAGGATTTATGAGTAATCAGTTCCAAATTCTTGCCTGTAGAGATTACGGAAGTATCACAAAGAAGACACGCATTAGTTGAAATTTGAGAACTCTTATCTTCCATTTGGCGGCAAACTCCGTAGATTGCCGTCAAAAATTAAATAGTCGTATTTATTTTATCCGATATTGTCGTTCCATGGGTTATCAAATAATCGACCTCTGCATTGGCGCTGAGCGGGGCTTACCCGAAAGGTCACCCCGACAGCATCATCAAAAGTATTTCATGAAATTTAGTTTTATACAATTGCCCGTAATCTTTTTGTTCAAAGTGAATAACTTTTTGGATGATACCTGAAAATTGGCTTAAAAACGATGATTTTCTGATATCACAAGGGGCTAAGATTACTGACGTAGAGGAGTTTTATTGGGTATAAGGTTTTTATTTTGTTTAACTTTAAGACCTATTTTATAGATAAAAATGAAAAATTATATAAAAAACAATAAAATAATAATATAAATATTGACATCGATATAGAAAATTAATAAAGTAATGATAGAGTTTGGATTTGAGAAATGATCTATAGTTCTAAACGATATATTAACAATTAGGTTTATATAAGGTTGAAAAATGGAAGCGGCAGTAATTACAGAAAGAGTTGAGAATGGTTTTACTTTGGTACGGCACAAAGTTCGCGATGGGATTCAGAGGATGATAATTGGGGGTGAATACCAGACAGGGCAGAAGTTAACTCAGCAGAAGCTTGCTCAACGATTTGGCGTTGGTCAGGGTGTTATTCGTGAAGCACTGCTTGAACTTCAGATGACCGGATTAATTGAAACCAAAGATAATCGAGGCATGTTTGTGGGTGAGTTAAATGTAGATTTATTATTAGAGGCTTACCGTATTCGAGAAATGCATGAAGGGTTGGCAACTCGTCTGTGTTGTGAGCATATGACAAGAGCTGAGATTAAGAACATGCGGCTTCTTGCTGAAGAGATATGCGATGCGGGTAAATCGAATGCTATGGAGAAAATGGGGGAATTAGACCGGCAGTTTCACAATGAAATTCTCGAAAAGTGTGGAAACAAGCTCCTGAGCCGATTAGTTGATTCCTATTCCATTCTTCAAAAAATCGTTCGGGGTAAGCGCGATCCCGTACCTGTTAAGGCAGAACATATGGCTATTCTTGACGCCATAGAGCAGGGCAGAGCGGATGATGCAGAGCGTTTGATGCGCGACCATATATCAACAGGTAGAAAGTTTGTCGAAGAGCAGATAAAAAGCGGGGCCTTTGTGCCCGAGTGGGTAAAAAACGGACGGAAAAAATAACCATAATTTCTTGAAAGGGTCTGATTGAGGTAAGGATGAAAAGTGGAAATGTTGAATGATGAAAAACAGAGTATGAAATTGTTAATTATGTGGAGGAACTGTAAGATGAATAAAAAAAGTCTGATTGTGTTATTAAGTTTTAATTTGGTTTGTTGTCCGTTAGCGTTCGCCGGTGCTGACGGAAAAGATGACATCCTTGTTTACCGGCCATCGAATTCCCAGATTTTTTCCGGAATCACCGGAAGTGACGGAATTTTAAGTATCAACGGATCGTCCTTGGCATGGGGGGGACCGGCATGGGATACGTTAACCGGTGATGTAAATGGTGATGGGATAGATGATCTTATTGGCCGTAACAGAGAAACCGGAGAATGGCGTTCCGGAATCAGCGATGCTAATGGTTTGACGAATACCGGTTCATCCGTAATGGGGCCGCTGCTGGCCGGGGATAAGCCGCTGATTGGTGATCTTAATGGCGATGGCAAGGTTGATTTACTGGTGTATCGCCAAGACAATGGAGAATGGTTTTCCAGTATAACGAATTCTGATGGGACTCTTCAATCTTTTCCTGGTACCGGTAACTATTATTTAGCATGGGGAAGCTGGCAAAATGATCCCTATGTGGGTGACATTGATGGAGATGGACGGACCGATCTTTTGCTTTATGCGTGGGATCGCGGGCGATGGGTGGTAGGCTACACAGGGACGAATGGCAAATTGCAAGGCGGCGGTGTGGAAGTTTACGGGCCATTTTTGGAAGGCATAGATGTTCCAATGGTCGGGGATGTCAGCGGCGATGGAAAAGACGATATTGTCATCTATCGTCCTGAAAATGGCGAATGGTTTTCCGGGATTACCACTGCTGCCGGAGCAGTCAGTTTTGCCGAAGGTTCTTATTTAAGTGATTTTGGCGGGAATAATCCAAGTGATTCCAATGTTGGGATTTGGGATGGCAACCTTGGCGATGTTAATGGCGATGGAAAAGCCGATCTTGTGGTCCGTCGTCGTGAAACGGGAGAATGGCGATCTGGAATCACGGATGCTGCGGGTGCATTTACTGCTGTTGGTTCATTCGTTTCCGGCTGGCTGTTGGAGGGTGATATCCCGCTGACAGGCGATGTTGGGGCGGCTGATGTATTAGATCATTGCGGTGAACCTGGAACGGTCTATCTGGCGGTGGATTTAAATACAGATTGCTATGTTAACCTCGGGGACTTGGCTGTCCTCGCCACAAAATGGCTTTGGTGTACAGATCCGGCCAATCCTGCATGTGATCAGTATTGGTAATAGAAAGTTTGATGTGATGTAGTTAGTGTATAAATTAACATT
>CAYTHV010000014.1:0-16287 GCA_964437685.1 uncultured Pirellulales bacterium | reverse complement strand
TGGTGGAGGAATTACAATGAGTCAAGTAGCAAAAAAAATGTGTGTTGTGGCGGTTTGTGTTCTTTCTTTGAATTGCTGGGCTGCCGGAAGAGATGACATCATGTTGTATGATGCTGGGAATGCCCGATGGATGGCGGCCTTTAGCGGTACAGGTGGTGTGCTTGCTGGTGATGGTTTCAGTAATCAGCTTTACTGGGGGAACTCATCCTATCAGCCATTGCTTGGTGATCTTGATGGAGACGGTGCGACAGATGTTCTGCAATATGATCCTGGTCGCTGGATTTATGCCAAAACCGGTGTTGGCGGCGTTCTTGGCGGCGGCGGTGGCGGCGAATTTTACTGGGGCGGTAACTACACTCCCTTGGCAGGTGACTTTAACGGTGACGGCCGTGACGATGTTATGCTTCATGATTCCGGAAACGGCCGATGGATGGCGGCTTATACCGGTGTTGGCGGTGCTCTGGGCGGCAGTGGTTACAGCAATCAACTCTACTGGGGTGGCCCCTATACTCCAAAGATCGGCGATTTTAATGGTGATGGCAGAGATGATGTCATGCTATACGACAGTGGAAATGCCCGATGGATGGTAGATTTTACTAATTCCACCGGAGTTCTCGGGGGTAGCGGAATGAGCAATGTTTTGTATTGGGGCAACGGAAGCTATATTCCCGTGTTGGGCGACCTTAATGGCGATGGATTGACGGATATCTTGCAGTATGATGAAGGAAACTATCGCTGGATAGCAACTATGACGGGCGCCGGTGGAGTTCTTGGTGGTGGATCTTTTGGTGAATATTATTTTGGTACAGCATCGATTACCCCCCTGTTAGCGGATGTGAATGGCGATGGTTTGGATGATATACTGCTACATGATGCTTCAAATGGCCGCTGGATCACATCTTATACTGGTGTCGGCGGTGTCTTGGGCGGAGGCGGTAATAGTGAATGGCTGTACTGGGGCGGCCCCTATACACCGCTTATCGGGGATTTCAATGCGATTCCTGAGCCGGCAACACTGCTGTTATTAGGTATGGGCGTTTTGGGTTTCATTTGCCGCAAGAAATAAACAAAGGAGTACAGGTTAGCGTTTTTTAAAAAAGTGTAAAAGTGTTGGTCTCTTTTTTGTCAGGGGCCAACACTTTCCTAAAAAAAGTTTTATATGTTAACTTTAATTATTTTGTTGCAGAAGGTCTAATGTGATGAATTTATTACGATTGTTATTGATTTTTGCCGGTTTTGTGGGCGCAACTGAGGCGGCAGAACCCTACTTGACAATCAATGGTCAAAAGGTTTTTCAGCTTGGCTGGTACACTCGATCTGCCCAGTCCAACTCAAGTAAAGATTATATTGATGAGCCCGCAGCCAATAGTCTTGATTTTATTTTACCGTATGATATCTGGTCAAGCGGGACGGCATATGCAGTGTCCGTGCTCAATTATGCTCAGAGCAAAGGCATTAAAGTATTGCTGCATGGCACATGGACTTCTGATCCATCGGTATTGGCGGCAAGAATTAATGCAGTCAAGAATCATGCAGCTTTGTATGGCTACTATCTCTATGATGAGCCAGAGCTGGATGGGACAACGCCGGCGCAGCTTCTGGAGCGATACAATGCCATCAAGACGCTGGACTCTAATCCAAATCATCCTATTATTGTTACTTTTACATCGATGCTGATTCAGGATAAAGGCGACAGGATTGCTCCTTATCTTCCGGCGACAGATATTCAGGCAGTTGACTGTTATATGGTTCATGCTGATGAGGCTGAGTTGCAGCCTAATTTGGCGACGATAACAGTGGAAACCAAGCTTGGAGTTGCTCGTGGTCAAACCGCAGGCAAAAACGGTTTTATCATTGTGCCGCCTTTTTGTAAGGGTGGGGCAGGTCGTGGATACCGAATACCGACGTATAAAGAGATGCGATATCTTTGTTTTGCACCGGTGACTGTCGGGGCCGGAGGAGTACTGCCGTGGATATTTGGGACTTGGGGCAGTGCGCCGCCGGATCAATTTTCGAGTACTGCGGCAGAGCGGGCAGCCAGTGCTAATCCTGTTTTTGCAGAGTTGCAGGGGGTAGAGCCATACCTTATTCAGGATTCCACGGGGCTGGGGGTAAGTTCTTTGGCCGGCAACCAGTTGGTTTCCGGTACTTATGGAAGCAGTTATGGTTTGCGAAAAGTTACCTATACCCTCAGAGGCAGCAGCAGTGAAGCGGTTCTTATCGCAACCAACAATACAACCGGGACGTTGAACAATGTTGATTTTCATGTCGTCGGTATCAATTCTTCAGCGAGGAAGATAACCGTCTTGAATGAGCAGCGAACGATAGAGCTGAACAATGGCGTATTCTATGATACCTTTGAGGGTCCTTATAGCGTTCATGTCTATAAAATTTCAGCGCCTCTGGTGTGTGGAGATACCGGAACGGTTTATGTGGATGCGGATTTAAACAAAGATTGTTATGTAAGTCTGGCTGATTTCTGTGCCATAGCCAAACAGTGGCAGGAGTGTACGGATCCAGCCAATCCGGATTGTAATTAGAAAAGATGGGAAAGATTTTACTTATGTGCCAGTTGAAAATCAGAAATAAATCGGTTTGTTCTCACCCGAAGCAAAAGAAAGATGGGTTTACCCTGATTGAGCTATTGGTTGTTATTTCGATTATCGCACTTTTGTTATCGATTTTAATGCCGGCATTGAAAAAGGCAAAAGAAAGCGGTAAAAAAGTTGTTTGCCAAAAGCATCTGCAGCAGATTAGCTTGGCAACTCAAATGTATGTAACTGAAAACAAGTCTCGTTTTCCTCTTATGGGAACGATACAATTTTCAAAAGGACAGAAAAATCCATATGACCACTGGGATAAATTGATCTATCGGTATGTTGACAACAATAAGGTTTTTCATTGTCCCAGTGAACGCATTGAAACCAATGATGCCCAGAAGGGCCTCGTTCTCATCACATATGGTTATAATACGATTTTGGCTGGAAATGGTTTTGGATCTACCAATAATCCGCCATCCTTTAAAATAACCGATGTCAGAAATTCTGCATCTGTAACACTGCATTTGGATATTAATATGCAGGATAGTTCACGAACACTTGGATTTGGTCATACATTTGCAGACCGTTTCTGGGTAGCCAGCAAAAATTACTGTTATTATAACCTTTTTGACCTTCGTCATACTCGCGGCGATAATTTATCTTTTGTTGATGGGCATGTAGGATGGTATGAGACAAAGCAGTTAATCGATCTTGGCGATGACAATATTTTGACTTATGAGTATTCCGATGTTACCTGGAACGGCATTACTTTTTGGCTTTGGGGAGCGATTTATCGAAATGCCCGCTAAACAAGAGATGAAATATTACGAACGGGCATTGTTGGCATTACAAGATGGGCCCCCGGATTGTGTGCCTGCATGTGAAAAAAAAACCTTTTCTCTATCTCGTCAAATCTATTTGAATTTTACCTAAAACTTATAACAACTTAAACGGTATGTCTGCCTAATCATTGTGTTCCAATTTGCATTTGGAATATTTGACACAATTTTTTCGGCAGGCAATATTGAACGTATCCGTGTTATTGGAAAGATTTTAAATGAATATAATACGAATTGTCCATAATTTTATTGGTTTTCCGAGTTTAGCTGTATTTTTTACTATGTGATGGAGAATTACCAGTGACACCTAAAGAAAGAGTTTTGTGTTCCCTGAACTGGAAAGAACCGGACCGTGTTCCGATTCAGACTTATCTTACACCCGAGATCAGAATAAAATTGCAGGGGTATTTGGGTACGGACGATTTATTGAAGTGTCTGGGGGTTGACTTCAGGGCAGTTGAGCCGAAATATTGCGGCAAGGTCAAAGAATCTCACGATGGCATTGTCTATGATATCTGGGGCGGTGGATACCGCAGTGTGTCGCATGGTTCTGCGGGAGCTTATCAGGAAGCGGTAATTTTGCCGTTGGCGGAGCTTAAAACGCTCGATGATGTAGAAAAGTATAACTGGCCGTCTCCGGAGGATTATGACTATACGGTACTTCCCGAACAATGTGCATCGATGAAGGATTATGCCGTATGTCTGGGCAGCGCCGGCATTCCCGATATTCTCAATGGTGTTTCTCGCGGGCGAGGAATGGAGCGGGTGATGATGGATATTGTGCTGCGTGATGAGGTTGGGATGGCTATCATCGACAGGCGCGTAGAGTGTTTGTATCAGTATGTTAAACGTTCGCTTGAGGCTGCACGAGGCGGCATCGATATTGTCCGTATCGGTGAAGATTGTGGAAATCAAAACGGCAGGATGTTTTCCGAAAAGGATTTCAATGAAGTATTTCGTCCAAGAATTCAAAAATTTATTAATTTGGCACACAGTTTCGGCGCCAAAGCAATGATGCATTCCTGCGGGGATACGCATGAACTGATGGATACTTTTATCGAGATGGGATTGGATATTGAAGATGCCATGCAGCCTGAGCCCGCGGGTATGGATCCGGAAAAAATAAGAGCAAAGTGTAACGGTAAGTTAGCTTTTTGCGGTCTTATTAGTACACAGCAGACTCTGCCCTACGGCACGATAGAGGATTGCCGTTGTGAAGCGCGTCATCGTTTGGATGTTATTGCTAAGGGAGGCGGTTATATTTTCTCGCCTGCTCACTGTATACAGCCGGATACACCGGTAGAAAATATACTTGCGATATATGAAGAAGCATTGGGTGGAAAACTTATTAAAAAAAGCTGAAAAATATAAATAAGTTTAGATTCTGCTGTTAACTGAATAGTTGTTTATACAGTTACGATATTATATTGAAGAGGAAATGTTATGAGGGATAGAATAATATATACAGTATCTTTCTTTGTCATATTTGGCGTTATGACCGTTGAAGCAAATGACAACGCCATAGAGCTGAAATATGATTTTAAAGACAAAGGAGTCTGGACCACTTCATTTAATAATTCAGGTTGTCAGGACTATCACGGCCAGGGAATAAAACTTGAATGTATAAATGGGATGGGGCAAATTACGGCAGACTTCTCACATTCTGCTGCAAATCAAAATTGGTATGGCTGTATCGGCTGTCCGAGGGGTTGTCTTGCAAATCCTCCTGCAGAACAAAAACCATTGGATGTAAATGAATTGTTATATATTTGTGAAATTCGCTACAGGCAACTGACTTTTAATCACAGGTTGTCTGTTGTTTGGAATACAAGTGACGGAAAATGGAACAATCAGGGACTGCCATATGGTCGGGATTGGATAACGCAGACTTTTCCGATAGTGTTATCGGGCTGCAAAATTAATAATTTGCATGTTCATCTGTCGTCACATGGCGATCCGGCTATTGAAAAGGCGGAAATTGAATATCTTTCCTTAAGATTGCCAAGGATGCGTGATTATGAACCAGAACTGATAGCAGCACAAAAAGTCGTTAAAAACTTGCCTCAATTAATATCTGCCGCCGATTCTAACAATATATCTGGTTATGAGAGTACTTTCAAAATAGTTCAACAGGCATTGGATTGCTTCAGTACGATGCTCTCGGTAGAAGTGCCAACATGGAAACCCGCGGAGATAGAATCACAGCGCCAAAAGTTATTGGCGGCAATAGCAAAGGCTGATGAACTTTACGGAAAATTGAGCAACGAGCAATTGGCAAAGAAAAAGCCATTTGTGTTGCGTTTGGAGATCTCTTTAAGAAAAGTTTTTCCGACGGATTCAATTGGTGGTTTTGAAGCGGATGAATTTACAATTCATGTTGCAAAAAACGAATGGGAATCTTTTCAGCTGCTGATTTCCGGAGGTACAGAAAAAACATCTATTTCAAAAGTAAATGTGAGTTCTCCTGAGCACTTGAAAACGGGCAAAGCTATGTCGAATGCTCGCATTGAAGTGCGGCAGGTAGGTTTTGTGAATGTCGATAAACCGACTCCCGGAAATTTTCGCGCCGGTCTCTGGCCTGATCCTCTGCTCCCTGCGAATAGTTTTGTTGTTAAAGAGTATTCGGTCCAGCCAATATGGGTTTCTGTTTATGTTCCGGCGAATGTTGATGCCGGTGAATACCGAGGCTGGATAACTGTTTATGACGACAATAATTCATCAGAGAAAATTCCATATCACATTAAAGTCTGGGATTTTGCTTTGCCGGAGAAAAGACGTCTGAAAACTCCTTTAGCGGCCTGTACGATGTTTGATGATCGTGTTTCGAAATTCAATAATTGGTATTCTGAGGAGAAATATCCGAGAGATGAAATTTTCGGGAAATTGTACCGGCTCCTAGCGGATCATCTTGTAGATGCATCGCGGGTTCCGTTGCGTCATATAAAAATAAATGGATATGAAAATGATAAGCTTACGCTTGATTTTTCCGAGTCCGACAAGTGGACGCAATATTGCCTGGATAAAAATATGGGTTATATGAGTTTTTATTACTCATCTGAATTTGACCGTTATGGGGATTGCGGCAAGGATTATGTCAGGTCGTATGCCGACCATATTAAAGATAAAAAATGGGAAAAAGATACGTTTGTCTATGTTCGGGATGAGCCTGTGCCTACAGAATATAAAGCTGTCCGTGAACGATGCAAAATCATAAAAGAGATTGCGCCGGAACTTCCCAGAATGATCACGGCCATAATAGATGTGAATTCGCTGGTAGGCTATGTAGATATTTGGTGTCCGAGTATTTCAGATGGACCGACAATAGAACAGGTACAGCGATGCCGGCAGCGCGGAGAAGATGTCTGGTTTTATGTGTCCGTTTCTCCTAAAAAGCCATGGGCGAATTTCTTTATTGATTACCCGGCCATTGATCATCGTATCTTGTTCTGGATGGCATATAAATATGGCGCACAAGGATTTTTGTATTATGCGATGGATGCATGGGACTTTGCAGGAAACAGCAATTATGACCCCGATCCTTCCAAGCGGTTTCCTAATCAATTTAATACGTTAACCTGTCTTGATGGAAATGGGGACGGGTTGCTGATTTATCCCGGAACGGATGGTCCCTGGAGCAGTCAGCGATTAGATATTATCCGTGACGGCATCGAAGATTTTGAGTATATGGCATTACTTGAAGATTTAATACAGAAATTACCCCAAAATGACGAATTGGTCATAAAAGCCAAAGAGATATTGAAAGTTAACGATGATATTGTTAAGAATCTGGAAGTTTATACGACTGAAACATCCGTTCTATTGAGCGAACGTGACAAAATAGGTAATCTTCTTGAAGAAATCGGTCGGCGAGTTAGAAAATAATTTATGTTCAGTAAAGTGAATGGCAGATAGCAATGAATGATCTTTTGACACAAAAAAAGGTTTTATTTACCGATCTTAGGCATATCCTTTGCAGTGATTTGGAATGGTATTCGCCGACAGGAGAGTATCTGCCGTTGAATTCTCCGCCGGAACCCGAAGTTGCTGCTTTTGCAAAACACGGCTTGCTTCCTTCCGCAGCTGAACTCTTCACCCCGCAAGCGCATCACACAGAGCCTTTATCTTTGCCTTTGAATGGCTATAAGCTTGGGCCAAGGGTTATTTTTGAAAATGGATTGTATAAGTCATGGTATCTGGATGCAATTTATCCTAAAAACATGTCATTTGATGCCGGTAAAATTAAGTATCCTGATTCGGTATCGATTTGTTATACAGAATCAAAAGATGGCTATGAATGGAGTTTGCCGAAACAAAGTAAATTGGACATTCAAGGGCAAACCTGGTTTGACGGATTTACTTTTTTTATCGATCCGGCGGCGTCTTCAAGTGAACGCTACAAAGCTGTTTATATGGCTTATCCTTCCGATGAGGATTGGTCTGCAATGCTGCCCAAATACGAGAAATTTCATCCGCGGCATAAGGATATCCGTTGTGAGCTATTAGGGGTCAGGTATTGTATCTATGGCGCGGTCTCTTCTGATGGTATTCACTGGAAACCGGTACGTAAACCCCTGATGATTCACTATAGTGATACAGATACAACGGTTTATTACGACTCCTGGCTTAAAAAATATGTGATGTATACGCGTCTGTATCATCATGATCGAAGGATTATAGGGAGAGCGGAAACAGACGATTTTTTCAATTGGGGGCATGTTGAGCCGATTATCCGGACGGATTTGCGGGATCCTTTGTCGATTGATATTTATACAAATGGCAGAACACAATACCCCGGATTGCCGCAATATCATTTCATGTTCCCAATGATATATCACCGGTTTACTCAGACATCAGAAGTAAGGCTATTTTCAAGCGCTGATGGAATATGCTGGAACCAATTGCCCGGGGGTCCCGTGATGTCGACGGGAGAATCCGACTGGGACAGTGAATTTATTTGGGCAGGGAAAGACCTGGTTCCGTTTGGCGATAACAAAATAGCCGTGCCGTTTTATGGGTTGCCGTTTCCGCATAAATATCCCCGCTGGAAAAGCGTTCTGGATTCAATGCGGATCGCGTGGGCATGGTGGCCTTGTGAACGACTATGTGGTATTAAGGCCGAAGAAGATGGGGAGTTTTTTACGGTTCCGATGATTCCGCAAGGCAGGCATTTGAAATTGAATTATTGCACCAGTCTCGGTGGCGAGATACGTGTAGGGATAATGCCAAACCAAGAAGGTCAACGGCAGCCTTTCCATGTTTCCCATTACGCGAAAAGAGATTGTTATATACATGAAAGAAGCATTACAGATTGCGACTCGATTAGCGGGGATGAGTTGTCAAGAATTGTAAGATGGAAAGGCGATCCTGAAATCGCGATTAAAGATCAGGCGCAGATTGTTTTGCATTTTGAGCTGCGTTCAGCAAAAATTTTTGGATTTGAGTGGGTTTAAGTTTATCTATAATCATTATTAAGGCAAAAAATGGGTTTTATTGATTGGTCAATTGTAGTAGGCTTGTTGTTAGTCATGATGGGTGTTGCGGCGTGGACACAACAGTATAATAAAAGCGTTGTTGACTTTCTGGCTGCCAACCGATGTGCCGGCAGATATCTGCTCACTGTTGCAGAAGGCTTGGCAATGATGGGGACGATTGCTTTTATAGGCGATTTTGAAAGGCATTATGTCTCCGGCTTTACGACACTTTGCTGGGGCGCGCTGGTTACGCCGGTAGTCGTTATCGTGGCGTTGTCCGGCTGGGTGGTTTATCGTTTTCGCCAGACAAGGGCGTTAACGCTTGCACAGTTTTTTGAAATTCGTTACACCCGAAAATTCAGGATTTTCGCCGGTTTTATCTGTTTCGTTTCGGGCATTCTTAATATAGGAATTTTTCCCGGAATTGCATCCCGATTTTTTGTCTATTTTTGCGATCTGCCGGCTACACTGGCTTTTGGGGGCTTTCAGCTTCCAATGTTTATTGTGATCATGTTTATTTTGCTGACGTTGGCGGTTTTTATAACCCTATGGGGCGGTCAGATAGCAATCATGATCACGGATTTTCTTCAGGGTGTTTTTGTATTGCTGATTTGCGTTGTGGTTAGTTTCTATCTTTTGTATAAATTTGATATCGATATGGTTTTCAATACCCTACTTAATGCTCCGAAAGGGAAATCGTTGTTGAATCCGCTGGATTCAACTCAGTTCGAAGCGTTCAATCCCTGGTTTTTTATAATTGCAGCGGTAAGCATCGTTTATAATTGTATGGGTTGGCAGGGAACGCAGGGATATAATGCTGCTGCAAGAAATCCTCACGAGGCAAGGATGGGACGAATACTAGGCACTTTCAGAGGCGCTTCCCAGGGGACTGTTTCTGTGATAGCGGCTATCTGTGCCTATGCCGTAATGCATAACAGCGATTTTTCCTCGACGGCTCAGCAAATTCAGCAGAATGTTTCCTCAATATCATCGGATTATATAAAAACCCAGATGATTACTCCAGCAGTATTAGGACATTATCTTCCACAGGGACTATTGGGCGCCTTTTGTTCCGTCATGTTTTTTGCTTTTTTAGGCTCGCATGATGCGTTTTTGCATTCCTGGGGAAGCATCTTTGTTCAGGATGTTGTAATGCCGTTGTATAAAAAACCATTGAGTAAAGAAAGACATATGAAATGGATCAAGATGTCCATCATTGGGGTGGCATGTTTTATATTCATCTGGAGCAGTATCTTTGAATTTAATGAACGTCTGATGATGTATGTTACAATTACAAACGCGATCTTCCTAAGCGGTTCGGGAGCTGCCATCATTGGTGGTTTGTATTGGAAACGCGGCACGACGGCGGCGGCGTTTACGGCCGTCATCATTGGTGCGGGATTAACAGGATTAGGCTTTTTATTAAGAGGAATTTATCCAGCATTCCCAATTGAGGGACACTGGATATTTGCGATAGCCATATTTATTTCAATTATCAGCTATATTGTGGTATCGCTGCTGACCTCAAAAAGTTCTTTTGATATGGACCAAATGCTGCATCGAGGTAAATATGCCGTGGATGGCAATGGAATAATTATTCCTGAAAAAGCGGCGACTGGCTGGAGGAAATGGCTTGGCATTTCCAATGAATTCAGCAGGAGAGATGTATTCGTCTATTTACTCGCCTTTATGTTTCCTCTTGTGTATTTCGTGGCATTTGTCGTAATGTTGCTATGCAGTATTTTTATCCCCAGATTGGGTGGAACATTTGATGACATGACCTGGCTGAAGTTCTGGAAATTATATACATATGTTTCGTTAATTTTGGCATGCGTATTTGCGATTTGGCTTTTAATTGGTGGAAGCAGAGATGTTGTAAGTATGATTAAGACATTAAGGACGGTTCACAGGAATGACGTTGACGACGGCAGAGTCAGCGGACACCACAATCTGGCGGATGAAAAATTAATGTTGGCGATGAACGAAAATAAGGATCAAAAAAATGACGCATAAGGTAATCAATTATAAAAATATTAAATCGTTAGAAAGTTGTAAGTACGACGGCGTATCACTTGGCGAAGTAATGCTTCGCTTTGACCCCTTTGATGTTCCGACGGCAAAAGCATCCACGATGAGAATTTTCCAAGGCGGCGGCGAGACGAATGTCGCTTGCGGACTGGCACATACGTTTGGTTTAAGGTCTGCGGTCATTACGGCGCTGGTTGACGATGAGATTGGCAAAAACATTAGAAACCAATTAAGGTCTGCCGGCGTGGATGTCAGTAAGATTATCTGGTTTAATACCAAAGAGGACGGGTCAAGGTTTTCGACGGATCAAAAAGGGACCTTGATGAACGGTATCAATTTTACATTTAATGGAAAAGGTGTTATTCCCTCCCATACCTGTTATTACAGAGCTCATTCTGCGATACGAGAGTTAAGAGCAGGGGAGATCGATTGGCAGCGTTTATTTGGTAAAGAAGGAGTCCGTGTCTTTAATACCGGCGGGATCTATACGTTGATCAGCCCGACCTCGGCAGATGTGGCCGTTGAAGCCGTGCAGAAAGCAAATGAGTACGGCACATTTGTGGCGGCAGACTTGAACTATCGAAGCAAAGTCCAGCCGGATAAAAATGTTGCGAGAAAGATAAATCAGCAGGTTGCCCCATTTATCGGATTTCTGGTGGGCAATGACTCGGATATATCGGATGCATTGGGCGATGAAGCCAAGGTTGATAACAAAAAGGATTTTGCCGTCTGGCTTGAGGCGTATAAGCAGACGGTAAAAAAAGTGGCTAACGATTTTCCAAATTTAAGCCTGATCGGAACACAATGGCGCGGAGCACATAGCGCCGATACCATAAGCTGGGGAGCGGTTTTGTACGATGTAGCAGGCGATCAATTTTATACGGCGCCTTTGAGGGAAAATATCCCCATTTATGACAGGACTGGCGGCGGCGATTCGTTTACCTCGGGCGTTCTTGCGGCCATATTGCAAGGCAACGATTTACAGACAGCGGTTGAATGGGGAGCGGCCCATGGTATTCTCGTCCAGGAAACACCCGGCGATATTACCATGATTGAACAGGACAGGCTGCTGGCTGAGGTTAAAAGAGCCAAAGCCGGTGGTGGTGTAAAGGCAGCGAGATAATTTTATCTGGAGAATAAAGTGAATTCATACAAAAGAAATAGAACGATTGCCGACAAAATTATTCGTAAAAGTGGTGTTGTTGTGGTGATGAATAAAAAGCATGTGCGTAATGCAGAAGATCTTATTGCCACGATGCACGAGGTCCATCAGGCGGGTTTTGTTGCCGAGTGTACTTTCAGAATAGATTTGGGAATTGTAAAAGAAGCCATGAAAGAACTGGTGAGGTTACGCAGTCAATATCCTGACAATAATCAGTTTATTTTAGGTGTAGGCAGTATCATAAATCCGGAAGAACTTGAGGCTGCAATCGAAATGGGTTTTGATATGGTTGTGGCTCCCGGTAATGTTATGGGGAGTTTCGGTGAGGGTAAAGAGTTTGTAAAGATTTGCCATGAAGCGGATGTTTTTTGTGCCCCCGCTGTTTTTACGCCAACCGAGCTTCAATATTTTCTGGAACGTGGCGACAGTCTTGAACCGGATGCCATTAAGGTTTTTCCGGCAAATACGTATGGGGATGAAGGTATTAAAGCGTTGCTTGCACCATTCGTCCGAAAACGGCATCATTGGAAAATCATTATGCCGACCGGTGGTGTAAATTTTGAAACAGGCCAAAAGTTTCATGATGCCATTAGTTCTAATGGTTTTACGCCGATACTGGGAATGTCTTCGCCATTATCGCTTGTAGAAAAGGAAAACAAGCCTGGCAATATCGAGATCATCCGAAAATCTTTAAAAGAGTTTAAAGATAAATTTAACCTTGTTCATAATTAACCGTACCTATTTATTGAGGACTACTTATGTTAGCGGCAGTACTTCGAGAGTTTAATAAAATCCGGATTGAAGAAGTTCCAACCCCTGAGCCGGGAATCAATGAAATATTGGTCAAAGTCAAGGCCTGTGGTATATGTCAGACAGACTACAAGGCTTTTCTTGGAAAAAGAGATAATGTTGTTTTTCCCAAGATATTGGGACATGAGCCCGCCGGAATAGTGGCCAAGGTTGGCAAAGGCGTCAAGGGGTTTAAAGAAGGGGATGAGGTTATTGTACAGCCTGCGGGTTTTTGCGGGGAGTGCAGACCTTGCAGGATCGGCATGCAGCATTGCTGTGAAAATCGGTTTACCATTGGTGGCGATGGCGGCAAAGATGTCCGAAATGGTTCATTTGCTGAATATGTACTCCAAAATGCATCCTCTGTCTTCCATAAACCATCGACAATTTCTTTTGAAGCGGCGGCATTGACAGAGCCGTTGGCTGGCTCATGGAAAGGGCTGATTAAATACAGCCGTCTGCAAGTTGGCGAGGATGTAGTTGTGATTGGAACAGGCGGTATCGGAATGCTGGTTGTTATGCTTGCAGCGGTGGCTGGCGCCGGAACAGTTATTGCAGTTGATGTGTCAGATTATGCCTTGGAAAATGCAATAAAATTGGGCGCAACTCATGCCGTAAATCCAAATAAATCCGATGTTAAAAAGCAGGTTTATGATATCTTGCCGCAAGGCCCTGATTTGGTTATAGAAGCGGCTGGTCCGGTAGAAGCGGTACAAATGATGTTTGATTTATGCCGTCGCGCTACGCGTGTTAATCTTTTTGGCATTACTACGCATGAAGATGTTAAATTTGACGGCGGTTATACACATTTCCTCGAAACAAGGATGGATTCCTCTTTCAGTGTAACGCCGGAGTCAATGGTAAACGCCATCAGAATAATCGAACGCGGACTTGTTGATCCTACAAAAATCATTACGCATAGGTTTGGACTGAATAAAATAAGTCAGGCGATGGAGACGATGGGGCAAACACAAAGAAACAAAGTGATGATATTTCCTGATGAAAGGGATATTCGGTGAGTGTGTTGGCGTCAAAACAGAGTATTGAAACAAAAATAAAAAAACATAAAGCGTTCTGGAATAAAGAGAAGGTTCCATCGCCTGTTGTCGGCATATTTCTTGGAAGCTGGACGTTCTTTAAGGATAACCGTGGCGGCGACAATATCTGGCAGTCGAAAAAGATATCGCCTGAAGACATCCATCCGGAACGATTTGTCGAAGACTATGAAAGACTTTTTCAGACAGAAGAAGATATCGGTGATGACCTGATTCGTGCGGCACAGCCTTTTGCATCCATCCCCTGGATGGAAGCGATGGCCGGCTGTGAAATTTGTTGTTCAAAGCCCAACGTCTGGACGGAACCGATTGCCGGATCTGTTGTTGATATACCGGAAATTAAATTTAGTCCGGATAATCCATGGGTTTGTAAATATATTGAATTTCTTAGAATTTTTGGTGAATGTTTTGGCGATAGGCACCCGCTGGCAGCGTCAATACTCCGAGGCCCCTCGGATATTCTTGCGGCTTTAGTGGGTGATCAGGCCGCAGTCTATGCGTATATGGATTATCCTGTTCAAACCAGAAAAATATTAACCGATATAACGAATCTTTTCTGCAGTTTCATTCAATATCAATGGGAAAATATACCCGTTTTCTGTGATGGTTATATCTTGCCACAAAATGAAATCTGGGTTTTACAGAAACCGTTAAGGCTTCAGGAGGATGCATCCGCTCTGATTTCGCCCTCTCTGTATGAAGATTTTCTAATGCCATGTGATAAACAAATTATATCTCTTTCAAAATTCAGTATGATGCATTTGCACACGACATCGCTGCATTTGTTGGATTATTTCTTAAATCAGGGAAATATAGGCATTATTCAGATAAGCAAAGATGATGGTTTTGAAGATATCAGTAAGCTTGTTCGGTCTCTTCAGGAAATTCAAACCCGTGAAAAATGTCTGATTTTGCGGGGAGTATTTAGTAGGGAAGAATTATTCTTGATTCGTCAAAAGGTTAGTCCAACAGGCTTTTGTATCCATTCTGTAGTCAAAACAAAACAGCAGGCGGATGAACATCTGGGTATTTTAAAAGATAAATGGGTATAGTGGGGATAAAATGGAAAATATGATAATCAAAGCAGGCGATTGTAAAGATTTTATCGGTAAAGTTCTGAAGGTATTTAAAATACCCGAAGAAATTGTATGTCGGTGGGCAGAGCTTTTGACGGAAACTTCTCTGCTGGGCTTTGACAGCCACGGGATTCGAATGCTGGAGCGATATATTAATCATATTGAAGGTGGCGGGATTGAACCGTCCGTTAAGCCGGAAATTGTGGTTGAAAATCAGCAATGCATGACGATGGATGCAAAAGGTGGGCTGGGGCATATCAGCGCAGATATCGCAACCTCTATTGCGATTGAAAAAGCCAAAAAAGGAGGCATTAGTTGCATAGCGGTGAAAAATGCAAATCACGTAGGAGCCTGTGGATTATATGTCAGGACTGCGGCGATGAATGATTGCGTAGGCATATTTACTACCATAAGCCGGGCCGCCATGGCCCCATGGGGGGGAATGATTCCGTTTTTGGGCAGTAATCCGATTGCTTTTGGAGCGCCTATTATGGAAAATCCACCGTTTTTATTTGATGCCGCTTCGTCTGTCGTTTCGATGGGAAAAATTACTGTGGCAAAAGATAATAATAAAAAGATTCCCGATTCATGGGCACTGGATAGACAGGGAAAAACCACGACCAATCCATCCGAAGCGATCCGAGGATCTCTTTTGCCGATGGCTGGCCATAAAGGGTATGGATTGGCAATGGCAGTAGAAATTCTTTCAGCATTCTTAAGCGGGTCATTGCCGTCATTTCAGGTTGAAAGTTGGCTGCAGCAGACGGAGAAACCCTGCAATGCCAGTTTCAGCATAATTGTGATCAATATAGCGTCTCTTGGCGATGTGGATACTTTTAAAAAACACATGAAGATATGGGTTGATTTGCTGACAGGTTCTGATGTGAGAGAAGGTTTTAAAAAGATTTATTATCCAGGTCAGATTGAAGAAGAGAATTATCAGTCCAGGCTGAAAAGCGGTATTCCCCTTTGTGCCTGTGACTATGAAATGTTTAACAGGTTGTCAGGTAAATTTAATATCGCGAAGCCTGAAATTAGTGGGTGTGACGATTAGGTATGCCGATAAATGCCGTGAAAATACCGTTTCCGACGGGGTTGAGGGTTAATTTACTGGAAATGCCTGAAAAGTCATCCGTAACTAATTCAGATATTCGATTTAGTTGGGTAGTTAATTCTTTCATAAAAAATGATTTCCAGACGGCATACCAGATCCTTGTTACGACAAATTATACTACTGCAAAACATGATTGTGGCGATAGTTGGGATTCGGGCAGGGTTGAGTCAAAGCAATCTTCTGCCGTGAAATATGAGGGCGTAGAATTAAGAC
>CAYTHV010000013.1:32144-36246 GCA_964437685.1 uncultured Pirellulales bacterium | reverse complement strand
GAAACATATAAGCTTATGGTTATTATACGCTATAGAAATGAAAAGGTTATATAATCCTGTCACATGTCCTCATGCACATTATATTCGATATATTTTACCTTGGTTGATGTGAAGCACCAACTAAGGAGCCAGCGAACACCGCAGTGTACTTATATGTAATTCTGCTGAACCGATAGATTTATAAACTCCGGATTCCTGGTATTACTACTTTGGAGTTACACCTGCCATGACCATGCCGAATAAAACCTATGAATTACGAAGGCTCTATTTTGAGCAGCATCCCTACGGTATCGCAGATTCACCTGGCGATGCGTATCCCTCACTTCTTCAATGGCCTGCCAATGGTTATTTTACCTCCATGAAACCGGATGCCGAACTGCTCCAGGATGCGCTGACACCTCTCATCACTGCAACTGCCAGCCTGTCCGAGCAGGTCTTCGGCAATCAAATGAAACATGAGTATTTTGGACTAAAACACCTTTCTAATCTCTTTTATGAACGGTGCAGGCTCCACAAGCAGCATATCAAAGACATTGATCGCAGTCATATTCAAATCCAGGAAATCAAATATGGCGTTGAGATCAATCATTTCCCCGACCGGGCCAAACGGCTTTCGACTCTGGAAGGCCAGCTGCTTCAGCTTGAGCAGCAGCGAAGAGAGGAAGAACTTGCCTTCTGGAAGGACACCGCGGATCTAAGAGAAAAAATGTTTGAAAATGCTGGCTTATACAGTGATATCAAACACCGATATTCCATCTTTTCCGGCATGGAGGCCAACTATGGCAGACAGGGATAGTTCCAATGCCGGCCATGTCCGCCAGTTATGCCTTCGGCTTAAACCCATCCTCGGCGTCCAGATGGATCAGGTCTTTGCGGCCTACTGTGCGGAAGATGTCGAAGGTAAAAAACAGATTGAAAAATACCTTGAACTGGCCGCGGCCACCTATCTTCCCCAAAAACTCGAACAACTCGAATCCGACCTGATTCCGCCGCCTAAAGAACAGGCTAACGGCCAATACCCGGTTGGCTTTGTCCATTACGCGGGAAAAGATTTATATGAATTTGGCATCCGGGAAGATGAGTGGATCCAGCATATCGCGGTTCTGGGCCGGTCCGGGGCGGGAAAAACCAATGTCGGGTTTATCCTGTTAAGGGAATTGATGCGAAAACAAAAACCCTTCCTGGTTTTTGACTGGAAAAGAAACTACCGGGACCTCGTTTCCAATCCCGAATTTAAGGATGTTCAGGTCTATACCATTGGAAGGAATATCACCCCCCTTCAGTTTAACCCCCTGATTCCGCCGGACGGCACAGATCCTAAAACCTGGCTTAAGAAATTAAACGAAGTGGTCGCTCATTCCTATTGTCTGGGAAATGGCGTACTTTTTTTACTCCAGCAGGCCGTCGATGCCGTGTATAAAGAGGCAGGCGTCTATGATGGAACCGTACAGAAATGGCCAACATATAAAGATGTCTTATTGAAGGCACGGAGTATGGATGTGCGGGGAAGAGAATCTGGATGGCTTTCCTCAACATTAAGAGCGTTATCATCCCTGTGTTTTGGCGATATGGATAAACTGCTTAACACCGGCAATAACGAACGGCTTGATCATATCTTCGAAAAATCAGTGATTCTGGAACTGGATGCCCTGACACAATCGGACAAAGTGTTTTTTGTCCAGGCGCTGCTCTTATGGCTTCATCATAAACGGATGAGCGAAGCCCGGCGTGAGAATTTCAAGCATTGTGTGCTGATCGAGGAGGCCCACCACATCCTGTCGGATGAACGCCGGAGTCTTGTAGGCGGGCAATCCGTCATGGAAATCATCTTCCGTGAAATCCGGGAATTCGGGGAAAGCCTGATCCTGCTGGACCAGCATCCCAGTAAAATCTCACTTCCGGCTCTTGGCAATACCTATTGCACGATTTGTATGAATTTGAAACATAAAACCGACATCAATGCCATGGCCCAGTGCCTTCTGTTGGATAAGGAAAAAGAGCTCCTCGGCAGCCTTGAAGTCGGCGAAGCGGTGGTTAAACTGCAGGGCAGAATCCCGCGGGCTTTTCAGGTCAGGATTCCGGAATTTATCATCCGAAAAGGCGCGGTAACCGATGATATAATTCGGGAGTACATGCATAATGCTGCGCCGGCGATAGAACAATATCCCTCGTTGCCAGAGGCAGAAGAGTATCCTTCGAATACAGAACCTAAAGCCTATGATAATCTTATGATTCAATTCCTTGCCGATATCCAAAAGTATCCCGACAGCGGCATCGCGGTACGATATAAACGCCTTGGCCATTCTGTTCGACAGGGACAGAAGTTAAAAATGCAGGCGTTAAAACAAGCCCTGATCATCGAACACCTTGAGACCACTCATACTGGCAGGAAAAGTTCTGTACAGCTTAGCGAAAAAGGGTTGCTGTTGTTATAAACCTGCTAAATTCTCTTCACGGAAGAGAGTGTGCGGTTTATGCGTCAGATCGATAGTAAGGCTATGGTATTGTTTATTGTTTTTGTTATCATATACCGCCAGCTAGATCGATCGGCCTCCTGGCTATTCAAGCCCCCGCCGCTTTATAAATTTATCCTGCTACTGCAAAGAGACAACAGCCGTGAAATTCACAGAAAAGAATCACACACGCCGCTGACGCATAAACTGTATACTCACTACAAATCTTCTATTCTGGATAGTTACACCCAAGATTCAACCTTAACAGCACATGGATGACCCGCAGCCAACTTTTATTATCCTACCCTCTTTTCGAGAACACTTTTGTATATTTCCTTTGCAAGGATAGGGAAAATGGTCTTCTGGAATTCTGCATCATCCATATATCGGGAAACAATATCATCATTTTCTGACATTCTCTGCATCATCAGCGATTCGATATTCTTGCGAATCCCCAACTCAAATTTATCCAGCGGATTTGCCATGGCCGTTTGAATGATTCGGTCGTCATTACAGGCTTTCTCTTTGATCTGTTCAAAAAATAATCGATCTTCCTCGGTAAATTCCGTCCCAAACCGGTCATTCAAATGGGAGGAACCTTGTACCGAGTCCTTTACCCGTGCCGTATATACTATCTATATTCTTTCAGAAGAGCAATCATTGAATTGAGATTTCAATGCCATGTTTATGATAGAATACGCCTGATTGTACCATTAATATCTAATCTGCATGTGGCCCAGTAAAAAACCGACACAATCTGACTTATCAGGAATAATTAGCTGAGTAGATTGAATTCCGACATCCTCTAATGATAATCAGCCAGATTTTTGATAATTTCGCGATATCTTCCTATGAGATCTTTTTCTTTGTTTAACTCAGAAGGTAAGACTTTTGCTATTGGCCGTGTTTCGCGTAATATCATTCGGTCGTTAAATGTGTTATAATAATGTTTAAATATCGCAGGGTTCTGTTTTTTTGTAACAAAGAACACTGCTCGTAAACCAGGTTTTTCTTCAAATGCCATTGGCACTATTACCATTTTCCCTTTACCAGGATCGCTTTGGGGGTCGCCATCAATCGCCGTAAGCGACATTGGTACTGCTGAAGTAACATACGCTTCAAAACCAATCGAGCCCATCTCTGCCTGCCATTTTTGGAATATCGGTATAGCTTGAAACAGATGGGTTATACCTGCCTCCCCAAAAACCAATGCATAATGTAATATCGCTTCCTCAGAACGAGGATCACAAAATAAGAGTTTTATTTTTCTTTTTTTTAAGTCCGTTGAACCCTTTAGCCAAATTTCAAATCGTTTTCTAAAGTATCCTTCTATTGGTTTATTGTTTGAATCCGCTTCTATTATATCACGGACTATTGTATATAGATTTTGACCGCTACAAAAAATTGAATCCGTGGCGCCATCGATTAATCTATCAAGTTCCCATATGGTCCCCAACCCAGGCGCGGCAGCTAATACACATTCAGCACCCTTTTGCTTGAGCAAACTGCCTGAAGTTTTCAGTTTCTCAAATGCAGTAACAATCGCTTCTTTAAGGTCATCAAAATCTTGTCCTGTCGCATTCTCAAACATAATATCCCACAGCTTGTAATTACCGCCTGCCAATTGCTCATACTCACCAAAAAAGTGA